>JALSLS010000459.1 GCA_026988195.1 Methylomonas sp. | reverse complement strand
ACAGGATCAAGAATGCATTGAGTGATAAACTTGGGGACAACATCAACCACACCTACTCTGAACAGCTGTGGACCATCATTTGGCAAATGATGTATTACCTCCTCCAGCTCAGCACCCAGTGAAAAAATTTCATCCGCGTAGTTTAAAATCAATCGCCCAGTCTCGGTAAGTTTGAGGTTTCGCCCAACCCGAGAGAACAATTTGACCCCCATAATATTCTCCAGATGACTCAGTTGCCCGCTAATAGTTTGTGGGGTCAGATGTAGCCGCTCACTTGCCCTAGCAATACTCCCTTCATTAGCAACCATCCAAAAATAATGCAAATGCTTATAATTAACCATAGCCTCACTAATCTTCGTAATTTTCGAATAATATGGCAATTATATTCTACTTTTATTGTTTGTTAAACCTACCTAATATAACTCACGTACCAACAACATTGTAACGAAGGAGAATTCCATGATAATTGATATTCAAGCACGTAACTTTTCACTTACCAAAGCCTTGCGCAGTTATACTGAGCGACGACTTAATTTGGCTTTAAATAGCGGCAAGGATCACATCCAGCGAGTTATTATACGACTCTCTGATATTAATGGCCCCCGCGGAGGTGCTGACAAGAGGTGTCATCTTCAGATAATGTTGGGGGGCTTACCTTGTGTCGTCATTGAAGATACCGAAATTGATCTATACGAAGCCATCGACCGTGCTACTGAGCGGGCGGGAAATACCGTAGTGCGTAAATTAGGACGGCAACAAGATCTGTTCAGACACGGTCGTTAGCCATACTCAGGAAGATTAAGTTTACGGTTTTTATATGACGTTGTTTTTTACCTACAGGGATGTAGGTAAAAACGATATTGGCTTCATCCAATATTGGTATTCACCACATCCGCCCAAATCAGTAACAGAGAAATCTTTATTAAATTCAACGACTACATGGATGCATAAGATCGAGTAACGGACTAAGATCTAGTCTGGAACACTTCAAATTATATTTAATTAAACTAAGTAACGAGAGCTCAATAACCCGCTCCTGAAACTCAAAACACCGAGCAAATAGCTCTGTTATTTTGGAACACTGGCTTTAGCCAGTACCCCAATAATCAATCTCTTTTTCCTGCCCCCCCCTATTTCTTAAACTTGCACCTGGTTGTCCACCATTTTCACAATGGATATAGCTGAATATTATGGTAATATTTGAAATAAATCTGTTATCCTTAACGACAAAGTTTTAACCTTACGAATGAAAAATAGAGTGATTTCACCCTCTCAAGAACTCGTTGGTACAAAAGGTTTGACCCAACAATAACGTCCTCTATCGTTTATATTTAGGCGATGTCAGTACCTTAATTCTCCCGCTTGAGCACCCTCATTACAGCTACGAGATGAAGTCGTTATGCTTCGCGCGGTCACGGATGCGGAATTTATAAGCTGCTGATTTTTGTCGATAGCAAGACGCTGAAACAGGCGCATAGCAAGCTACGCAACTGTTTCAGCAACGCAGCTATTGGCAAAAACTCAGCGGTTAGAAAACCGCAGTCGTGACCGCGCGAAGTATAAGAAAGTGCTAGACTTGACAGTAGGGGGTGAAAACGTAACAACCAGACATTCTGGTATTTGTAGTCGGAATTCGTCAGACCACCTCGAAATGGTAGAATTTCTAGTAGCATTGGGTATTAACCCAAACAGCTTTAAGGTAACTGACAATAAATAGCCCACCCAGACTTGGTATTCTTTATCTTTTCTTCTAAAGTCATTTAATTTGAATGATTTTTTTACTCTAACTACAACTATCAATCTCATGAAATTATTTTGGTTTGTTTTATCTATCGGTTTGTTCCTTTTCTATTTTTCAGTTCAGGCTGCCGATGTACCTTTCTTTTCTGTTGAAATGATATTCAATAATTTATATCATTTTTTTGCTGGCTTTATTTTTCTAGTTGGGGTGATAAAGCTAAAAATAAAACATAAGTTTAGAACCGTTTTAATGCTTGTAGTTGGGGTTTTGATCTTGGATGGGATATACGATTATTCTCAACACGGTTTAGACAAGAATTACCTTATGACATACCTATACAATTTATACCTGCTTTTTTGGGGAACAGTCAGCGGATTAGCATTTGACAAATCCAGAAAACAAAGTTAAACCTGATTACGTACGAGCCTCAGCCATTTTATAAAAAGGCCGATTCAACTGTTATACGTCATCTCGGCAGGGATTCACATTATGCTATCCTGCATAATGCCCTTTGGGTAAATGCAAATCTGTTCCAGACAGATTTGTGCCGAGATCCAGAACCCAAGGATGGGGTGATTGTATAATCAAGTATAAGCTAATTATCCAGGTCGTATGTCCCTACACACTGGATACCAGCAATCCCTGCTGGTATGACGTGGAGCTAGTGTGTTATATACGACTGAAGCTCTGGGTAATCAGAAAGTTAAAAAGCTTTCTTCTTGACTCACAGAAAATGGTTTTAGTGACCGAGATAGAACCTTAAAAAAACATTTCCTAAGCGAGTACCCCAATAGATAGACTAACTAACATTCAATCTCTCCAATCACAGTTATCACCTGCAATATATTGCTGATATTGAGTTTACCGTTACTGCAATAGACTGTCAGCTTTTCCCGTTAAGCTATCTTTAGGCACTTTATGCCGGTTGTCTTGCAGATAAGTTTTGATCTTATTTAGCTGTAGTTTCCCAATTACCGGAAAACCAACAAAACCAGTCTCTATTCACATTGCAAAAAAATAACTCATTTTCTCTATACTGTGCTAATTGATTGATTATATTTTATCAAGGATAAGATTTACGAAGTCATTGTGATTTATAACTTCTAGCTCACCTTTGTTAAATAATATGCTTAACATGAGCTGAATTTCAGGTGTTTTAGATCTAAAAACCAAAAAATAAAGTTCATCACAAACAGGCGTAAAGTGAAGATTTAAACGATTGGCTACACTTTTAATTCCTAAACCAGCATCCGCTTGTCGGCTAATAATCATACTTGCTACGGCAAGATGGGTATGTTCCTCGTGCAAATAACCTTGTAACTGATCAGCATTAATATGCTGTTTCTTAAGTAGTCCATCTAGTAATATTCGAGTACCTGATCCTTGCTGTCTGTTAACAAATACTGATTGCTGATCGAGTATTTGTTGTAATGAATCTATAGGCTTGTCTGGGTGACTTATGATTCCTTGTTGGCGTTGCTCCAAAAGTACAAAATGATCATTTTCTTTATCTAGGTATTGAGCATACAACGTTAGTTGATGATGAGCGTTTCCAGAAGTAATATGAAAGCCGGCTACATCACATTTTCCTTCCGTATATACAGAAAGCGCTTGAATGCTTCCGTCAATATGTAGGTCGATATCCGGGATCTGTTGCCGCAAAGCGTTTAATTTTTCCGAATCGCTGGCGACAATCCGTAACGCTTGTGATCGAGATAACAGGTCTTGCAAGGAATGATTGGCCTTATTGTCTGCAGCTTTTAATTGATCGTTAAAAGTGACATCATTTTCCTTTTTGATGGCCAGTAGTTTTCCTCCTAATACGCTAAGTTGCGTCCCTTTTCCTCTCTTTTTTTTAACCAGCGGGTAGCCAATGACCGCTTCCAAATCTTGAATAATATTCCACGCTTTACGATAGGAAAAACCACATGAGCTGGCAGCGGCACGTAGGTTTCCGTGTTTATCAATTGCATTCAATAACTGTAATAACGGATTTAGATCATATTCCTGATTATGAAGTGTTAGGTAGGATTGTAATGAATGTTGAATATTGATATTGCTCATGAATAAGTGGTAATAATATGCATATTTATTCCTCGTATTTAAGCGTGTAATATAAACATATTTTTAGATAGATACAATTATATTTCTTAATTTATGCAATTAAATACATATATAAGAGCAGCTTATATAAGCATTCTTAGTTTGCTTTCAGCTGTTAGTTTTGCACAGGAAAAACCCTGGCGACTGGATCAGTCGATTGGTTTGCCTGACTGGTTACAAGTGTCTTTTGAACATAGAGCACGGTACGAAACATTGGATCAGCAGTATCGTAAAACAGTTAATGGTCAGCCTGGTAATGGCGGGGATCAGGTTCTGACATTCCGGACTTTGGTTCATGCCAAAGCAGACCTTAAATATGCTCGTTTAGGTGCTGAACTGATGGACTCACGCATTGAATTGGTAGATACAGGTTCAGCCAACTCAACGACAAACTTAACGCCAAGTATCGCAAATCCACTGGAGTTACTCCAGGCTTATATTGAGGTGCCTGTTGATAATATGGTTACTAAAGGCAGTCATTCTTTACTGCGTGCTGGACGGATCACCATGGATATCGGCAGTCGCCGACTGGTAGCGCGAAATCGTTTTCGCAACACGATCAATGCTTTTACTGGAATGGACTGGCAATGGCAACTTGGAAACCGAAAATTCAGGGCTTTTTATACATTACCAGTGTTCCGAAGAGTAGGTGGAGATATCAAGGATAATAAACCCGCTTTTGACCAGGAGCATACTGAAAGACGTTTCTGGGGAATTCATTACAGTCAGCCTTTATTGACTCCTCATGATAATGGAGAGCTTTTCCTGTTTGGTCTTGATGAGGAGGACAATAAAAACTTTGCCACCAAAGACCGCGAACTTTATACCTTCGGTTTCCGTCTATGGCGTAAGCCTGCCCGTCAGCAGTTTGATTATCAACTGGAAACCGTATACCAACTGGGTGAATCCCGCACTTCAAATACAGCGACTACAACACTAGATCACGTGGCACATTTTCATCACGCTGAACTTGGTTATAGCTTTGAGACTCCCTGGTCTCCAAGATTAATGGGTCAATTTGATTATGCCAGTGGAGATGATGACCCTAATGACGGCCAGAACAATCGATTTGATACGCTATATGGTGCGCGTCGATTTGACTTCGGTCCCACCAGTATTTATGGTGCATTTTCTCGCAGTAATTTATTGACTCCAGCATTACGACTCAACCTTGAACCGATAAAGTCAGTAAAAACCATGTTTGCATTACGTGGTTACTGGCGAGCCAGTACCTCCGATAACTGGGTGCCAGCTGGGATAAAGGGTCAAGATGCTTATATAGGAACTCAAGTAGAAGCAAGGTTACGCTGGGAACCTTTGACTAATAATTTACGCATAGAAGGTGGCGTGGCGCATTTATTTGCTGGGGATTTGATTGACCAGGCGGGTAATAATGATAGTACCTACGCTTACACCCAAGTGTCTGTAAAATTTTAAGAAAAAGGAAAAACCATGAAGGTTATGAAGTATATATTAATGCTGGCTGTTTTATTAATGACAAACCAGCACGTGAGTGCAGAGCAAAGACTGCGTCTGTCGACCACAACCAGTACAGAGAACTCAGGATTGCTTGCAATATTACATCCGGTATTTGAAAAAAAAACTGACATTAAAGTTGATGTGATTGCAGTAGGGACAGGTAAGGCCCTTAAAATAGGGGCGAATGGTGATGTGGACGTAGTTTTTGTTCATGCTCCTGCTGCTGAACTAAAATACGTTGAAAGTGGTGATTTTATTGACCGTACCGCAGTAATGCATAATGATTTTGTTATTGTTGGGCCAGAGAATGATCCTGCTAGAATAGCCTCAGCAGTAACAGTAACAGAAGCAATGCTCAAAATTGCTAAAACTGAAGCACCCTTTATTTCAAGAGGGGATGATTCCGGTACCCATAAAAAAGAATTACAGTTATGGAAACTGGCAAAGGTTGAACCTAAAGGCCCATGGTATATGGCCGCTGGCCAAGGAATGGGGACAGTGTTACGTATTGCCGATAATAAACAAGGTTATGCTTTAACTGATCGAGGAACACAAATCGCTTTTTCGGGCAAAATGATGTTAAAGGTACAATTTGAAGGAGATGAATCACTATTTAACCCTTATCATGTGATGGCTGTAAACCCCAAAAAGGGTTCACATATTCGTTACCGTCTAGCAAAAAAATACATTAATTTTGTAACCAGTAAACAAGGACAAGAAATAATTTCAGGTTTTACAAAAGGAGGAGAGCACTTGTTTTACCCCGATGTAAAGTGATTCCTCTACTAAACTATTAGTGTAACTACCCACCGTCCCCTAAAAAATAATTTAAAAAGACTTGACGGGGTTTTCGGTAAAAATTTTCATTTTACTTGCAAGCACATAAAATTCATTCGTACAGCTCACTGATAATACACAGTAATTGTTAATCAATTGCCTGATGGTTTTGTGTTGAAAAGTTGTTTTTTGTTTACCCTGAGCCTAGGCTGTCGAATTATTGTATTTAAATCATAAATATCTATAATATTCAATGCCTTGAAAAATACAGTCTGACTAAAAATCAGTCTATACTCCCCGTTCAGCCCTTTAGTTCCCCCCCCTTTATTAAACAATCAATCAATCACTTACAAACATATAAAGGGGTTAGCTTATTCCATAATACAGTCATATTTTCCTTTGTTGTTATTAGCTTATGGATTATAGTTAATCCAAATTTAAATTATTTTAGAGGGTAAAAGAAT
>JALSLS010000458.1 GCA_026988195.1 Methylomonas sp. | reverse complement strand
TGATTTGGAGGCTATTCATTCAGTTTATGCTGGTGAGATGGGGAAGGATTCTCGGTTTTCTTTGCATCATGGCTGCTTTTCTGAATTGGAAACGGTTATTGACCAGTATGGCTGGCATGGAAAAGTTGACGGTGTACTAATGGATTTGGGGGTTTCTTCTCCCCAGCTAGATGATTCTGTAAGGGGGTTTAGCTTTATGAGAGAGGGGCCTTTAGATATGAGAATGGACGATAGCACCGGCATGTCGGCTGCTGAATGGTTGCAACAGGTTGAAGAAAAAGACTTAGTTAAAGTGTTGTTTGAATATGGTGAGGAACGGTTTGCCCGACGTATTGCGGGGGCAATTATTGAGCGACGTGTTGATAAGCCATTAGTAACGACTTTAGATTTAGCAAAATTGATTGAAGGTGTGGTGTCTAAAAGGGAAAAGCATAAGCATCCGGCAACACGAAGTTTTCAAGCAATAAGAATTGAAATTAATAATGAATTGGAGGAGATTAAAATGGGTCTTCGACAAGCCATGAATATTTTGGCGCCAAGTGGACGGATGGCAATAATTTCTTTCCATTCGCTGGAAGATAGAATTGTAAAACGTTTTATTAGAAATGAATCTGGACGTAAATACAATCCTGGTAGGATTCCGATTAAAGAAGCTGATATTGAGCAAGGTGTATTGAAAAGGGTAGGCAAAGCAGTGAAGGCGGGCAGAACAGAGTTACAAAAAAATGCAAGAGCTAGAAGTGCTGTAATGCGAGTGGCTGAAAGAGTTTAACTAGTGCCTTCCTTTAATAGCGCTTTGATTGTAGGTTTGCTGGTTATTTTTTTGCTATCTGCACTCGCGGTCATTAGTAGTAAGTATCAGTCTCGATTACTTTTTATAGCTATTCAGGCGGAAGAGGCGAGTTTAGATAAGTATGAAGTGGAATGGGGACAATTACAGCTGGAGCTAACCACATTAACTGAAGAAAATAGAGTAGAACAGGTGGCAACACGGAAACTGAAGTTAATAATGCCAGCACGTGAAAAAATTATATTTTTAAAGCCTAATCAATGAGAGAGGCAAGGCATATACAGGTTTCAGAACCTGTTAAGCCCAATAAATTTGCAGTGAGGCGACGCTTATTACTTGGCGTTATGATGCTAGGGATGGGAGTGTTGTCGGGGCGTGCTGTTTTTTTGCAGGTTATTGAAAAACAGTTTTTACAACAGCAAGGTGACAGGCGACATGTAGGGGCGGTGTCTGTTTCTGCTTATAGAGGTAAGATTTTAGATCGAAATAATGAGCCTTTAGCGATTAGTACACCTGTGGAATCTGTTTGGGTGAATCCTAAGTTTTTTAAAAAAACTGAAGAGGATAAATTTAGACGGTTGGCAAAGATACTTAAAGTCCCTAGTAAAAAAGTAAATGCTTTGTTAAAGGAAGGTATTAGTACGCGGTTTAGTTATTTAAAAAGACGAATTAATCCTGCCTTAGCTAAAAAGATAAGAGCATTTGGGGTAAGCGGTGTTTATTTTGAAAGAGAGTTTAAACGCTATTACCCAGCGGGAGCGGTTTCAGCCCATATTGTTGGTTTCACTGATATTGATGATGTGGGTCAAGAAGGAATGGAGCGTGGGTATGAGAATAGTTTAAAAGGGGTTTCAGGCAAAAAACGAGTGATCAGAGATGGTCGACGTCGAGTTATTAAAGATGTTGAAAATATTCAAGCACCTATTTCTGGGCAGAACCTTGTTTTAAGTATTGATCAGAGAATTCAATATATAGCCTTTAAAGCGTTACAAGAGGGATTTGTCAAACATAAGGCTTTTTCCGCATCGTTAGTGGTATTAGATGCAAAAAATGGTGAGGTTTTAGCGGCAGTCAATCAGCCTGCTTTTAACCCTAATACTAGACGAGGGTTAAAAGCTAATGCTGTGAGAAATAGAGCCTTGCTGGATGTTTTTGAGCCTGGGTCAACAGTAAAGCCCTTTGTTGTTGCAGCAGCATTGGAGGGTGGTTATGTGGATGAAACTACTCAGATAGAAACTCATGGGTTCTATACGGTTGGGCGTAATTTAGTGAAGGATGTTCGTAATTACGGCACTTTAGATTTAATGCATATATTAAAAAAATCTAGCAATGTGGGGATCAGTAAAATTGCTTTAAAAATGCCGAGAGAATATTTTTGGGATAGTTACCACCAGTTAGGTTTTGGTGTTTCTGCAAATGCTGGGTTTCCAGGGGAAGCGAGTGGGGCGTTATTAGATGTACAACGCTGGCATGATTTTGAACATGCAACTCTATCGTATGGATATGGAGTCGCAACTTCCGTATTGCAGTTGGCTAGAGCTTATACCGCTTTAGCTGATGAAGGTATATTACATTCCGTTAGTTTATTGAAGCGGGAAGAGGATTATGATGCAAAACGGGTTTATTCTGCAGATACGGCAAAAAAAGTGATAGAAATGCTTGAGCATGTCTTAAAAAGAGATGGTACCGCTTATCAAGCACGGGTTGATGGGTACCGAGTTGCAGGAAAAACAGGGACAGTAAAGAAGGCAACAGCAGGTGGTTATGCTAATGATCGCTATTTAGCTGTTTTTGCTGGTTTGGCTCCAGTAAGTAATCCTCGGTTTGTCATTGCGGTGATGGTTGATGAGCCTAGTGCAGGAAAATATTATGGTGGCTTGGTTGCAGCCCCCATATTTTCTAAAGTAATGGCGGGAGCATTAAGGGTTTATGGGGTTGCGCCGGATAAAGAAGATACCATGCCGGTATTATTGACCCAAGCAAAATGAATATTGCTGAATTATTAGATGGCCTAGTTGAGGGTTCATTAGCAAAGGATGTAACAGATATAAAGGGGATTGCCCTTGATAGCCGGAAAGTAAAAAAAGATTTTGTTTTTATAGCAATAGCAGGAACCCGTGAGCATGGTTTGGTTTATGCCAGTAAGGCTATCGAAAATGGAGCTTTTGCGGTTATTTATGAGTCAGCAGGAAGTGAAAATTTTCTAGTTGAAACACTGGGGTGTTTCCAACAGGAAGTAAAGGATTTAAGCTCAAAACTGGGTTGTATTGCTGATCGCTTTTACCAATCACCTTCAAAAAAAATAGAAGTGATTGGGGTGACGGGGACTAACGGTAAAACGACATGTAGTCAGTTTTTAATGCAGGTTATTCCTGATAGTGCTGTGATTGGTACTTTGGGGTGGGGCGAAAAAGGAGCTTTAAATAAAACAGTGAATACAACCCCAGATGCATTAGATGTACAACAAATTTTGGCTGGTTTTGTTGAATTAAAAAAGAAAACTGTGGTGATGGAAGTTTCATCCCACGGCTTAGAACAAGGCCGAGTGAATGCAGTTAATTTTAAAGGCGCTGTATTTACTAACTTAAGCCGAGATCATTTAGATTATCACGGCTCAATGGCAGAATATTTAGCCGCTAAATTAATTTTATTTAAACGGCCTGAATTGCAATTTGTAGTCGTCAATAATGATGACAAAAATAGTGAAAGTTTTTTAGCCGTTACCCATGAAAATGTAAAACGTTGGGCTTTCAGTGTAAAAGGGAATACTAACTCTGTTACTGAAAATGTAACAGTTGAGCAAGTGAATTACAGCTTAAATGGGATTGAGTTTTTTGTTTGCTGGAAAAAACAAAGTGTTTTTGTGCAAACAAAAATTGTAGGTGATTTTAATTTAGAAAATATTTTAGCTGTCATTACTGTTCGATTGGCTCAAGGAGAATCTTTAGCATCGGCAGTGAGTCGCATCAATGAATTGACCCCTGTTACTGGCAGGATGGAATGTTTTGGCGGAGGTGATAAGCCTTTTGTTTTTGTTGATTATGCTCATACACCGGCTGCATTAGAGAAAGTGTTACAGGGGTTGAAAAAATATTGTTCGCATCAGTTATGGCTAGTGTTTGGTTGTGGGGGGAATAGAGATAAAGGTAAGCGGCCCCAAATGGGAGCAATAGCCGAAAAATTAGCTGACCGAGTTGTTATAACAAATGATAACCCTCGATTGGAAACGCCTGAGCAGATTGTTGATGAAATTTTGAATGGCTTTGAGGGTAAAAACTATCAGCTTATTCAAAATAGAGAAAAGGCAATACAGAGTGTAATAAATCAGGCAGAAAAACAAGACTGTATTGTTATTGCAGGAAAAGGGCATGAAAATTATCAAGATATACAAGGTGTTAGATATGCATTTAGTGATCAGATGGTTGTGAAGAAAGCTTTGTTAGAGCGAGTGTAATGGACGTATTATTAAGTGAAATTGCAGAAGCAGTGGGTGGGGTATTATTAGGAGAGGATAGAGCTGTTTGTTCTTTTAGTATTAATACTAGAACCTTAGCTAAAGCAGATTTATATATAGCGATAAAAGGTCAGCGTTTTGATGGGCACAGTTTTATTGATAAGGCAGAGGCAGCAGGCGCAAGCGCCGTTTTGGTTGAACAGAAAGGTGATACTAAATTAGCACAAATAATTGTTAAAGATAGTCATTTAGCTTTAGCCGAATTAGCTAAGCTCTGGAAAAAAAAGGCTAAAGTAAAAACCGTTGCGATAACGGGAAGTAATGGCAAAACAACGGTAAAAGAAATGATTGCCGCCATTTTGAGTGTAGGTGCCCAGGTGTTGTTTACCCAGGGCAATTTAAATAATGATATCGGCGTACCATTAACATTATTAAAATTGCAGGAACAGCATCAATATGCAGTTATTGAAATGGGAGCTAACCATAGTGGTGAGATCGCCTATAGCAGTGAATATGCTCAAGCTGATGTTGCTGTTATTACTAATGTAGGCGCGGCACATATAGAGGGTTTTGGTAGCCTAGATGGGGTGGCAAATGCAAAGGGTGAAATTTTTGCAGCACTAGGCAGTAATGGCATAGCAATCTTGAATAAGGATGACCATTATTATGACTTATGGACAGAAATTGCTAAAGGCAAAAGAATTGTTAGTTTTGGTTTAAATGAATCTGCTGATGTGACAGCAAAAGAAATTAAACTAAATGTGAAGCAGGGTGAATTTGCTAGTCGATTTAGATTGTTGACTACAAAAGGTGACATCGATATAAAGCTTGGGTTGGCAGGACAACATAATGTGGTTAATGCATTAGCGGCAGCAGCAAGTTGTTTGGCTTTTGGGGTTGAATTATCCCAAATTAAACAAGGGCTGGAGCAAATGAAAGCGGTTACAGGTCGGCTGCAACCATTAGTTGGAAAACAAGCAAAGCTGGTTATTGATGATACTTATAATGCAAACCCTAGCTCTGTGAAAGTGGCTTTGGAAGTGTTAATGCAGTGTGAGGGTGAGCCTTGGTTTGTGATGGGTGCATTAGCCGAAATGGGAAAAGACAGTATCAAGAAACATAAGGAATTAGGTGAGTTAATTAAATCGATGAAAATAGCACGCTTGCTAACGATAGGCTCTGACGCAGAATCCACCTCCCATTCATTTGGCAGAGGGGCTGTTTTTTTTCAGACGCAGACAGAGTTAATCGCGTATTTAGAGCAAGAGTTACAGGGGAATGAAACCGTATTAATTAAAGGTTCTCGTTCACAAAAGATGGAAACAGTTGTAGAAGCAATAGTTACAAGTTTCAGGACATAAAGAAAGGTTAGCAATGTTACTTTATTTAACAGATTATTTAATGAATTTTGATAGTGGCTTTCGAGTATTTCAATACTTGACCTTAAGAGCCATTCTAGGAGCATTAACCGCATTAGTTATTTCATTTATTGTCGGTCCGGTGATGATAAGAAAATTAACTAGAAAAAAAATTGGGCAATCAATTAGAGAAGATGGTCCAGAAAGTCATTATGAAAAAGCGGGTACACCAACAATGGGAGGAGCCTTAATTTTAGTGGCTATATCGATTAGTACATTGCTTTGGGCAGATCTAGAAAATCGTTATGTATGGGTTGTGTTATTAGTCACATTAGGGCATGGAGTTATAGGGTTTGTGGATGATTACCGAAAAGTCATGCAAGGAAATAGTGACGGTTTATCAGCAACAGCAAAGTTGTTTTGGCAATCAGCGATTGCATTAACTGCGGCTATTTTTTTATACCAAACGGTTGAAGTCGCAGCTGAAACGCAATTTATCGTGCCTTTCTTTAAAGATGTCATGATTGAAATGGGCTGGTTTTATATTGTTGTCACTTATTTTGTCATTGTAGGAACGAGTAATGCAGTTAATTTAACAGATGGTCTTGATGGTTTAGCTATTATGCCGACAGTAATGGTGGCAGCAGCGTTAGGCATTTTTGCTTATCTCTCGGGGAATATAAAATTTGCAGAATATTTAGCTATTCCATATTTACCTAAATCAGGCGAGTTGATTGTTTTTTGTACGGCATTAGTTGGAGCAGGTTTAGGCTTTTTATGGTTCAACGCTTACCCTGCTATGGTTTTTATGGGAGATGTAGGTGCTTTAGCATTAGGGGCAGCATTAGGTATATTAGCTGTATTAGTACGCCAGGAAATTGTATTGATGATTATGGGGGGAGTGTTTGTAGTAGAGACTATCTCAGTCATTATTCAGGTAGCCTCCTTTAAAATGAGAGGGAAGCGA
>JALSLS010000457.1 GCA_026988195.1 Methylomonas sp. | reverse complement strand
ATAATAAGGCTCATTCTCTACAACTGAGCGGCTAAAATAAGCTTCCATATCGATTCTAACATCTGGATCTGCATTTTCATTTATCGTTAATGATGCTGATGTATGTTGTATAAATAAATGTAACAACCCTACCTTGACTTGCTTTAATTCCAAGAACTGCTCTAGCAATTCATTGGTTATCAAATGAAACCCTCTTTGCTTAGCCGGTAAAACAATTTTTTTCTGAATCCACACAATAAATTACCTATAGACATAAGGTATTAACCAGTAACTAATACCACTTATGATTATTATACCCATCATATTTAGTATTATTCCAGCCTTGACCATTTCAAAAACCTTTACTTTTCCGCTACCAAATATAATCGCATTAGGCGGAGTGGCAACAGGAAGCATAAATGCACAAGATGCCGATAGAACGGTGGGTAACATCAACCAAACAGCAGGAACCTCCATAACCTTGGCAGTTGACAATAAAATAGGCATCACCAATTGCGTGGTTGCCGTATTTGAAGTCAACTCTGTTAACAAGTTCATTCCTGTCGAAATAATCAAAACAATCGAGAACAAGGAATATGATTTCAACCCTTGCAACTGCTCAGCTAAATAGACCGACAATCCACTTTCTGAAAAGCCATAAGCTAAAGCAAAGCCTCCACCAAATAACAATACGATTGACCAAGGCAATTCTGAAAAGACTTTCCCATCTAACAACATCACTTTCACATTAGCACTATTTCTTGTCGGAATAAAAAACAACAAACTCGCCATCGTAATTGCAACACTACCATCATCAATCATTTCACCATAATTGATTAAATCATTCCAACCTCTCAATGATAAACTTCCCATATCAATCCCTTTTCGTGTAATCCATAATATTGCAGTCGTCATAAAAATCAATAAAACTGATTTTTCTGCATTTGTAATATCCCCCATTTGTTCTTTCTCATCCAGAATCAGCTCTTTTAACCCTTTTGTCTTAGGTAACCCCCTTAAAAAGAATAACGTAATCATGGCATACAAACATAACAACATAATCACACCGACCGGTACAGCGATAAACATCCACTGTAAAAACCCAATTGAAACACCACTCTGCATTTGATAAAACTGGGAAAAGACTAAATTTGGCGCCGTCCCTACCA
Organism: Methylomonas sp.; assembly: GCA_026988195.1. Taxonomy (GTDB): domain Bacteria; phylum Pseudomonadota; class Gammaproteobacteria; order Methylococcales; family Methylomonadaceae; genus QPIN01. Next base: position 5,435 of record JALSLS010000457.1, on the reverse strand, counting down.
AAGTCATCATTCCACCTATTGATGCAGAATAAGCTATTGCTAATAACAGCCCTAAGGAAAATTGATGAGACTGTTTTTCTGTAAAAAAACCGTCTAGCCGAGAAATAATAGCCAAAGCAATCGGGAGCATCATCAATGTTGTTGCGGTGTTTGAAATCCACATTGATAAGCCTGCTGTTGCCAACATAAACCCTAAAATTAATCGTACAGAATCGCCTCCAAATATTACCAGAATATTTAGCGCTATTCGCTTATGTAAATTCCATCGCTGCATCGCTAAAGCAATCATAAACCCACCCATTAACAAAAAAACGGTTGAGTTCATGTATTGACTAGCGACAGCTTTACTTGAGGCTATTCCTAGAATAGGAAAAAGAACGAGGGGTAAAAGGGCGGTTGCAGCAAGAGGTATAACTTCTGAAATCCAAAAAACTGACATCATAATGGCACAGGCTGCCATTCGACTTGTTTGTATATTATCCCCAAAACTTACAAACAATATAATATAAGCAGGAAGAGTAATACCGACAACCAAACCTACTCGCTTTATAATCATGATGCACTCTCGCTATAAAAACAAAAAGTAATTTTACAACAAGGCCTTAGGCAACCAGCAACAAATAACCCACCCACCTTACTGGCTTTTTTATCCCTGCTCAAACCATCTCAATCGTTACGAAGCACACGGATGTGCAAGTGTCGCTCGAAGCAGGATGCTGGTTGCGATCGTAGCTGGCTATGCGCCTCTTGAGATAGTTTGATCAGAAACAAAAAATCTGCGCAATCTGGTTGGGTTATTTATTGCCAGTTGCCTTATCAGTGAATACGGTCTTTGATCCATATCAATAGTTCAAAGACCCTTTAATGACTAGATATGGTACTTAGGACTGAACTCATGCACAGCATCTACCATTGCTTTCACATGTTCAGGGTTTACATCAGGCAAAATCCCGTGCCCCAAATTAAAAACATGTCCCGACCCTTGGCCATACTTATTTAAAATACTTTTAACTTTTTGCCTTATTTGCTCAGGCTTTGCATACAAAGCAATTGGATCCATATTCCCCTGCAAGGCAACCTTATCACCCACTCTTGCTCGTGCTTTTGCAATATCAGTTTGCCAATCCAAGCCTAACGCACTATAACCTGCGTTTGCCATATCTTCCAGCCACAATCCACCTCCCTTAGTGAAAAAAATAGTCGGAACCTCCTGCCCATCAATATTTGTTTTGAGTAAAGAGCGAACTTGTTTTGCATAGTTCAGTGAAAACTCATTATAGTCTTCAGTAGAGAGCATTCCACCCCAAGTATCAAACACCATCACAACCTGAGCGCCAGCTTCTATTTGCGCATTCAGGTATAAAGCAACTGACTGTGCTAATTTATCCAACATCTGATGCATCAGCATAGGCTGCTCATACATCATCCCTTTCACTTTTTGAAAGCTTTTACTGCTACTACCTTCGACCATATAGGTAGCCAATGTCCACGGACTCCCTGAAAAACCAATTAAAGGCACTCGGCCTTGTAGATTTTTTCTAATCAAACTAACAGCATCAACCACATATCGTAAATCTGTTACTGGATCTGGAATTGGCAACTTATTTACGTCACTTGCAGTCCGTACTGGGTTGTTAAATCTTGGTCCTTCACCTTCGGTGAAGTACAGCCCTAGACCCATCGCATCAGGAATGGTTAAGATATCAGAAAATAAAATAGCGGCATCAAAATCAAAACGCTCGAGAGGCTGCAAGGTAACCTCACAAGCCAATTCAGGGTTAGTACATAAGTCTAAAAAGCCTCCTGCCTTAGCCCTTACCTCTCTATATTCAGGCAAGTAGCGTCCAGCTTGCCTCATCATCCACACAGGCGTTCTATCAACTGGTTGTTTTAATAACGTTTTTATAAAAATATCATTTTTTAAAGGTATCATGCTCATTCTTTGTTTTTTAATCCTTTCTGCACATTACTCACTTTTCTTATCCATGACTTCTTATACTTAGCTGGCAAAGATTTCATTTTATTAGCGGCACTTGCAGCATTTTTAAAAGAACCATAAAATAATGCGTATTTTTGGTTCTGCTTATTTATTTCAAGAAACTTAATTTGATCTTTTAAGCGCGGGTTTGCTTTTAAAAACACATCAACAGATTTACGAGACGAAAGCACCATAAGCTGTATTGTATAATTATTTTTAGGCTGCTTTAGAATCCACACCCTATCATCAACTTCTTTTTTTAGCTTAATATTTTTAGCTTTCTCTATTTTTTTCTCTTTTACAACAGCTGTTTTTTTCTCATTCAATAATGTTTTTACTTCTATATCTTTCGCGTCACCGACCACCTCAAGCAACACTTCTTTCTTTACCAACAGATCTTTAACTTCCCCAGCACTATCTTGCAAAGGAACAGCAAGTGACAATTCTTTTTTCACTTCCACAACAGTATCTATTACTGCTATTTTTTTCAACTCAGGTAAAGCCCTATCTTTTGTAAATGTATTTACAGCCACAACGCCAACATTGACAATTGGCGGTGTAATATTAATTTTTTCAGTTTTTTGCAGCACTAAGGCTTCACTGCTTTGTCCTATACTCTCGTTATTATCTCCATTTAAAACAAAAATATTAATAACAACCACTACAATAATTGCTACAAAAAAAACACCCACTAAACGACCATTATTTTCTGAAACTTTATAATGTGCCATTTTTGGTAATTCAGTAATGATCCTCCCGGGAATACCATGTGTTTTTTTATACACCTGCTCAATCAACCGCTCATTTATGGCATTAAATGAAATTGCCGCATTGGGTTGAGCTGATAAATTTTGTAGAAAAATTCCACACTGCTTTTCATTTAAAGGCGGAATTTCAATAAAATGACAATCATCGATCTCACTGTCAGAGCTGTTTTTTAAATGCACTTCATCTTGTGTTAACGAAAACACAAGCCTAAGACATTCATTTGCTGCAGCATACTGAATAATATTTGAAATCAAACCGGGTACCAATTGACCGGCATCATCAATTAGAATAACAACCTTTTGGTTTTTCTTTTCTACTGCAGATAAAATATCAGTCAGACTATAATTTTTATATTCAGAATAATTCTGCCTAAAAAGCCGTTGCACTTGGCCTTGTAGCGCCTCAAAACTCAAACTATCTGATGCCTGTATTGTAAAAATAGACCAAATATCTTGCTTACGAAGCTTCAACTCATCAAGTAACGTAGTCTTTCCTATTCCCTCTGGCCCACAAATAACAAGTGACTGGCTAAGATTAGCAATCAAATGAATAAGTAAATCTAACTTTTGAGACCGTTCTAAGGTAATTAAAACTGCCTCAGCTGACCGAGTTGGCAAACTAGGACTTTTATTTACCTGAAAGGTATCGGAATCTTCACCCTGCATAATTTGTTAAAGTTTGTTCCAATTGTTTTTGCTCAACATTGATTGGCAGTGTAGCCTCCCCTATTGATTTAAGTAAAATCAACCTAATATTACCATCAACATTCTTTTTGTCTACCGACATAAAATCTAAAAATTGCTCCACTGACATGTCTGCTGGGGGCTCTACGGGCAACCCAGCCAACTTCAACAAAGCCAATATTCTTGTAACATCAAGCTCGGAAAGCCAACCCATTCTTTTTGAAAGATCTGCGGCATACCCCATCCCAATAGAAACAGCTTCTCCGTGAAGGTATTGACCGTACCCCGTCCCTGTTTCGATTGCATGACCAAAGGTATGACCTAAATTTAAAATAGCTCGAATACCTGTTTCAAACTCATCTTCAGCAACTACTTCTGCTTTATTAATACATGACCTTTCGATAACATAAGCCAATGCTTGCTTATCTCTTGCTAGCAATAGCGACATATTTTTTTCTAGCCATTCAAAAAAATCCAAATCTCGAATAAGACCATATTTTATGACTTCTGCAATTCCTGCAATCAATTGCCTATCGTCAAGTGTATCTAATACATCCATATCGGCTATCACGCATTGAGGCTGATAAAAAGCACCAATCATATTTTTACCTAAAGGATGATTAACTCCAGTTTTCCCCCCTACAGACGAATCAACCTGAGCCAACACCGTTGTTGGAATTTGTATAAAAGGAATTCCTCTTTGATAACATGCGGCAGCGAACCCTCCCATATCACCTATAACGCCACCACCCAACGCAACCAATGTTGCATTCCGACTAAACTTTTTTTCAAGTAAACAGTCAAAAATTTTAGATATATATTCTAATTTTTTATACTGCTCACCATCAGGAAGTTCTATCACCTCCACTTGAAAATCAATTAAACTTTTTATCAGTTTATCCAAATAAAGAGGTGCAATAGTGGTATTTGTCACAACCAGTACTTGCTTAGATTTAATATGCTTAAGCAAAATCTGTTTTTGTTGCAACAGTCCAGATCCTATATATATGGGATAACTATTTTCTTTTAACTCAACTCGTAACTCTTTCATTTTTTCAATAGAAATCTTCATAGGCATCTAAAATATTTTGCACCACGGCCTTACTTTGCATTGAACTTGTCTCTATTTTAAAATCTGCACAGCTTAAATAAAACGCTTCTCTTTCCTTAAACAAGGTTTCAATTCGCTCTCTTGGGCTATCTGTGTTCAATAAAGGTCGCTGACTGTCTCTTTTGGTTCTCTGCAATATTTTATCAACAGAACATTGTAAATAAACCACAAAACCATTAGCTTTTAGCTCTTTTCTATTATCCTCTCTCAAAATAGCACCGCCTCCTGTTGCCAAGACAATCCCATCAATTTTTGTTAGCTCTTCAATCATATTTTGCTCGCGATCTCTAAAACCTTTCTCCCCCTCATATTCAAAAATTGTGGGGATATCCACTCCAGTTTGCTCTTCAATAGCCTTATCACTATCATAAAAGGGTAGTTGCAACGCTTTCGCCAACTGTCTCCCTATCGTCGTTTTACCTGCCCCCATAAGGCCAACTAAATAAATATTTTCTGTTTGCATCGTCATTTACCCAGCCAGGTTTTCTAATAAAAAAGGGGGCATTATGCCCCCTTTTTTGTTTTTTATATAGTATGTTATCTTGCTGACAAGCTATCTTTTATGATTTTAGGTGTTACAAAGATTAATAGCTCTCTCTTTTTTTCACTTTGAGTGTTCTTTCTAAACAAGTGTTTAATAACCGGTATATCGCCAAAAAAAGGCACTTTAAACTGTTCTTGTGCCGAATCACCTTCATACACTCCACCCAAGACTATAGTCTCACCGTCTCGAACCCTGACAATAGTCTCAACCTCTCTTTTGTCTATACCACCGGCAGCATTTGCAGCATCTTTTTTAATTAACAAATCCATAATCACATCACCATCAGGTGTGATTTGTGGTGTTACATTTAACTCCAGTACCGCATCAATTAATTGAGTTTGGGTACCATCT
>JALSLS010000456.1 GCA_026988195.1 Methylomonas sp. | reverse complement strand
GAGTCCCTCTATATTCGGCTACAGGCAAGGTTTTTAATTCTTTTTCATTAATGCGGCCTACATAGCCAACAACATGTGAGGTTAACTCTTTATAAGGGTAGTGCCTGACTAACCTTGCATGAACATCTACCCCAGGATAATATGGCCTAACGACTGAAAATTTAGCTACTTTTTCGTCACTCATCCGTAGCAGCAATGGAATACTCGCAAACCTTTTAGACCGGTGTTTATGCTTTAAAAACTGAGCTATTTTTTCATCGGAAATATCCAATAACAGCTGCAATCGTTCTAAGGTTTCATCCAAATTTTTAATTTGCTCAGGAATAAGCTCTAAGCTATAGGTTGGAATATTTTCAGCCAAAACCCGCCCATGCCGATCATAAATGATGCCTCGGGTTGGTGGTAATGGAACAATTTTTATTCGATTTGATTTTGCCATCGTTGAATAATGCTCATGCCCAACAACCTGTAAATAAACCAAGCGCCCAACCAATCCACACACCAGCAACAAAATAAAAATAAAAATGGCTACTGTTCGGCTGAGAAACATACGGTTCTCGGCTAAGGGGTCTTTCATTGAATAGTGTCGATACATATTACCTTACGCGCCCCAACACTCTAACCCAACGCAAGCCAGCTGAAACAAAGGGCCAACAAATTGTCCCTGTTAATACAGGCAACCAAAAAAGCCAGGTCAAACCTGTTGAACCTTGAATATTCTCTATCCAAAAAACTAAAACTTGAGACATTAATAAGCAGAAAAAAACAAAAGATGCTTGCTGAATAACAGGGTAATGTCTCAAGCGTCGATACAACTTTAAACAGGCATAATTTATCAGTGCATAAATCAACCCATGCATGCCAAGAAGCCGGCCTGTTAAAACATCAACCAATATACCTAGGATCCATGCATTAAAAACACCCACTCGCTCGGGTACTGCAAGTGTCCAGTAAATCAAGACTAACAAAACCCAATCAGGATTTAAGCTTTTGACTACATTAGATAGCGGTAAAATATTTAAACACATGGCTATCAGCAAACTTGTAAAATACCGTTTACTATATTGATTTTTATTCATTACTATTTAGATCACCCACTGTTTCAGCAGGAAGAGAAAGTGGAACTGGGGTCGAATCACTCCAGACCACAAGCAACTCCCTAACTCTATCTAACTTTGCCTTGGGTGTTGCATAAATATTAGCAAAAGGTTTGTTAGGTTGGGCGGTAAAGTTATCAACTACTGCGACCGGATAACCTTGAGGAAATGTACCGCCTAAACCTGATGTCACTAACAGGTCTCCAGGTACAATATCTGCATTATTAGGTAAAAAAGGTAGGTTTAAGCGATCTAACTGGCCACTGCCAATCGCAATCGTTCGTAAACCATTACGGTTCACTTGAACTGGAATGGCATGATTTGGGTCGGTAATCAGCATCACTTCTGAACTCAAGGGGAGTGACCGAATAACTTGCCCCACAATTCCATTGGCATCTATAACGGCCTGCTTCTCATGCACTCCAAAGCGCGAGCCTTTATTAACCACCATCACATGCTCATAGGGAACTAGGTTAACAGACAATAATTCAGCAACCAAGACTTGTTCACCGAGCTTAAATGAGTTTTCTAACAAACCTCTCAGTCTGATATTTTCATTTTCTAACGATTCAAGCTTTAACAGTTTAATGCTATTCACCAGCTGTTCTTCTTTTAGTAATTTATTTTCTTTTGTTAATTCACTGTAGGAAACAACTGTTTCATGAATTTGCTCAACTATTTCTACAGGTAAACTGACTAAACGTTGAATGGGATATACCAACACTGACAAAACAGACCGTGTATTATCCATTCTAGAGCTACGATGATCGACCGCTAGCAAAACGACGGAAATCAATACCACAATCAGCAATCTGGTATTAAGTGACGGTCCAGAAGCAAATAAAAGTTTTATGAGAGACTCCCAAATTAAAAATCAAAACCGAACGAATTAAACCAAAAATGGCTAGGCCATAAGCCTAGCCACCATCAGCCAAAATTAAATTATTTTACAGACTATGAGCAATCTACCGGTTAAATAATGAAAGCGTTGTCATGTCGAACATCAGAGTGACGGTATGAATAGAAGATATAACAATACCGGAAGCAATTGCCAAGCAGTCTTTCTTATATTGAAATTGAAATCTCAATATAAGCCCCCTAATTCCATAGTCCCATTTTTTTAGTAACCGCACACCTCCCCCTTTGAAAAAGGTCGCAACCGACTCCTGCCTAATGCGACACTACTACATCCATGTACAATGGGGGATTGAGGGGGATTTGTCTAATAAAATCTCCCCTAACCCCTCTTTTCCAAAGAGGGGGACTGAACGGTTACTTTTTTTATTCTAACGAAAAAGCCGACAACCCTTTTTCATCTAACATTTCCAGCACCATACCGCCGCCTCGTGCTACGCATGTCAATGGGTCATCAGCAATATAAACAGGCAAGCCAGTTTCTTCAGCAATTAAACGATCAATGTCAGCTAATAATGCACCCCCTCCTGTCAACACAATACCTCGCTCAGCAACATCAGCACCCAACTCTGGAGGTGTTTGTTCTAAAGCAACTTTAACAGACCCTACTATCCCTGACAAAGGCTCCTGTAAAGCCTCTAAAATTTCATTACTATTTAAAGAAAAGCTACGAGGTACACCTTCAGCTAAATTGCGCCCTGTTATTTTGATTTCTTTAACTTCACTTCCTGGGTAAGCCGTACCAATTTCTTTCTTAATTTTTTCAGCTGTTGCTTCACCAATCAATGTGCCATAGTTTCTACGTACATAATTGATAATAGCTTCATCAAAACGGTCTCCACCAATTCTTACTGATGCAGAGTAAACAATACCATTTAGTGAAATAACCGCAACCTCAGAAGTACCCCCACCAATATCAAGCACCATGGATCCCTGAGGCTCATCAACCGGCATTCCTGCGCCCACAGCAGCAGACATTGGTTCTTCTATTAAATAAACTTCTCTAGCCCCAGCCATGGCAGCAGATTCACGAATAGCACGTCGCTCAACTTGAGTTGACCCACAAGGCACACAAATTAATATGCGCGGGCTTGGTCGTAATATTTTAGACTCATGCACTTTTTCAATAAAAAACCGCAGCATCCGCTCTGTTACTGCAAAATCAGCTATCACACCATCTTTCAAAGGTCGAATAGCGGTAATATTTCCTGGTGTACGACCTAACATCATCTTAGCGTCAGTTCCTACCGCCGCAATTGTTTTGGCTCCTCTAATTCTGTCTTCCTTAATTGCCACAACTGATGGCTCATTCAGAACAATGCCCTGTCCAGGAATATAAATTAAGGTATTAGCGGTACCTAGATCAATTGATAAATCATTAGAAAAAAGTCCGCGGAGTCTTTTGAACATCTTTTACAGTATCCTTAGAAATAGAAAATCTTACTACTTTAACAATCTAGTGGGTATTTGAGCAAGATATAAAGTATCATATTTAAATAAAGTATCATTTGGAGTTAAATATGTCGCTAACAACCGACGAAGTGAAGAAAATTGCCTATCTAGCAAGGCTGGGAATTGATGAAACAGATATTGACGCTTATGCCAATGACTTGTCTAATATGCTGGATTTAATGACCCAGATGGGTGAAGCAAATACAGAGAACGTAAAACCAATGGCTCATCCTATGGATCAAATGCAACGCTTACGCCCCGATGTTGCAACTGAAGAAAATCAACGTGAACATTTTCAAGCCCTTGCCCCTCAAGTAGAAGCAGGGCTGTATCTTGTCCCTAAAGTTCTCGACTAACGGAATAATCATGCATAACAAAACCATTACAGAGCTTGCTAAAGGCTTACGCAACAAGGAGTATTCCAGCGTTGAACTAACCCAAGCGTACTTAGATAGAATTCAAAAGCACCAGGGTCTTAACTGCTTTATTAGTGTTGCAGAGACCTATGCCTTAGAACAAGCTAAAACGGCCGATATCCAGTTAGCATCAGCTGATGCAGGTTTATTAACCGGAATTCCCATCGCCCAAAAAGATATTTTTTGTACCCAGGGTATTAAAACCAGTTGCGGCTCAAAAATGCTAGATACTTTTATAGCACCTTATAACGCGACGGTAATAGAAAAATTTAATGCTGCTGGAGCTGTTATGCTAGGCAAATTAAATATGGATGAATTTGCTATGGGTTCATCCAATGAAACCAGCTTTTATGGTGCTGTGCAAAACCCTTGGGATATTAAGACAGTCCCTGGTGGATCCTCAGGAGGCTCTGCTTCTGCGGTTGCTGCACGCTTAACCGTTGCCGCAACAGGAACAGATACAGGTGGATCCATTCGCCAACCAGCCTCTTTGTGTGGCATTACTGGTTTAAAGCCAACCTATGGCCGAGTTTCTCGCTATGGCATGATTGCTTTTGCATCCAGTCTTGATCAAGGCGGCCCCATGGCTAGATCTGCAGAAGATGCAGCCATTTTAATGCAAGCCATGGCAGGCTTTGATAGCAAAGACTCTACTAGTGTAGACAAAGCAGTCCCCAACTATTCTGCAGGCTTAAATAATAGCTTAGAAGGTTTAAAAATTGGCTTACCTAAAGAATTCTTCGGTGAAGGCTTAAATAGCGATATTGCTGCTGCAATAGAAACGGCCGTTAATGAATATAAAAAATTAGGCGCTGAAGTTAAAGAAGTCTCTTTACCTAATATGAAGCTAGCCATCCCTGCTTATTACGTGATTGCCTCAGCAGAATGCTCCGCTAACCTGTCTCGCTATGACGGTGTACGCTATGGTTATCGCTGTGATAACCCCACCGACCTAAATGATTTATATATTCGATCCCGTGGTGAGGCTTTTGGCGCTGAAGTAAAACGCCGTATTTTGATGGGCACTTATGCTTTATCCGCAGGCTATTATGATGCTTATTATATTAAGGCTCAAAAAGTACGTCGCTTAATTTCTGAAGATTTTAGCAAGGCACTCTCTGAAGTTGATGTCTTAATGGGGCCAGTTTCGCCAACGACGGCTTTTGCTATTGGCGCCAAAACAAACGACCCAATCGAAATGTATTTGGCCGACATATATACCATTGCGGTTAATTTAGCCGGCTTACCTGCCATGTCGCTTCCTGCTGGTTTGGTAGACAACAAACCTGTTGGCTTACAAGTTATCGGTAATTATTTTACTGAAGAGCGCTTATTGAATATTGCTCACCAATATCAACAAGTCACTGATTGGCACCAACAAACACCGAAAGGCTTTGAATAAGGAGATTATGATGGAATGGGAAACAGTAATTGGGCTAGAGATTCACGCTCAAATGGCAACAAAATCTAAAATTTTTTCTGCCGCCTCCACAGCTTATGGCGCAGAACCAAACACCCAGGCCTGTGCCGTTGATTTAGGCTTGCCTGGCGTACTTCCTGTGCTTAATCAAGAGGCTGTACGTATGGCCGTTAAATTTGGCATGGCCATTGAAGCAGAAGTGCCCGATCACTCAGTCTTCGCTAGAAAAAACTATTTTTACCCTGATTTACCTAAAGGCTATCAAATTAGTCAAATGGAATTACCTATTGTCGGTATCGGTCATTTGGATATTGAAGTTGAGGGAAATACTAAGCGTATTGGGGTAACCCGCGCCCATTTAGAAGAAGATGCGGGCAAATCATTACATGAGGACTTTCATGGTCTAACAGGGGTTGATTTAAACAGAGCCGGCACACCATTATTAGAAATTGTTTCTGAACCTGATATGCGCTCAGCTAAAGAAGCTGTCGCTTACATGCGTAAAATTCACGAATTAGTACGTTATTTAGAAATTTGTGACGGCAATATGCAGGAAGGCTCATTCCGTTGTGATGCCAACGTTTCTGTCTGCCCAAAAGGGCAGAAAGAATATGGCACTCGTGCAGAGCTAAAAAACATTAATTCATTCAAATTTGTGGAAAAAGCCATTAACATTGAAGTGGAAAGACAAATTGATTTGATTGAATCGGGCGGCTCAGTTGTGCAGGAAACACGCTTGTACGATGCCGATAAAAATGAAACGCGTTCAATGCGAAGTAAAGAAGAAGCAAATGATTACCGCTACTTCCCTGACCCAGACTTATTGCCTGTTGAAATAACAGCTGAATTACGCGCCCAAGTGAAAGCCGATTTACCTGAATTACCCAGCGTAAAAAAACAACGATTTATTACCCAATATGGTCAAGATATTGAAGCGGCAACAATTTTAACCTCATCAAGGCAGCTCGCTGATTTTTATGAAACGGTTGTTAAACAATCAGGCTGCGAAGCTAAACTTTGCTCTAATTGGGTTAGCGGTAATTTCTTAGGTGCTTTAAACAAAGCAAACCTTGAGATATGTAAGTCACCCATCAGCGCAGAACGCCTAGCAGGATTATTAAAACGTATCGCTGACAATACAATCTCGGGAAAAACAGCCAAACAAGTGTTTGAGGCTTTATGGGAAAGTGATTTAACGGCTGACGATGTGATTGAGCAACAAGGTTTAAAACAAATTACTGATAGTGGTGCCATTGAAGCCATTATTGATAAAATAATTGCAGATAACCAAGGTCAAGTTAAGCAATATTTAAGCGGTAAAGA
>JALSLS010000455.1 GCA_026988195.1 Methylomonas sp. | reverse complement strand
AGTGCGGGATAAACCATTGCTTAGCTCATTCATTTTAAACATTATACACCTCCTGCATTAAGCGACTTTAATAGAGATTTTTTTAGGCTGATGCTGCTCAAGTCGCGGGATAGATAGTTTTAAAGCACCGTGATCTAATTTTGCCTCTATCTTGCTACTATCCAGCTCATCCCCTAAAGTAAAGTGTCTTTCGTATACATTGGCTCTCACATCCATATAGGTAGGTTGCATATTTTCCTTTATCGTTAAATCAATACTTCCTTTAATACTTAAAATATCCTGATCAATATCAATATCCAGTGTATTTTTACTGACACCTGGTAAATCTACGTATAGCACAACCCCTTCTTTTGATTCATAAATATCTGTTGCCGGTGTTAATGTGGCAACTTCTGCTTTATTTGGCTGAGTTGTTACCTCTTTGTTTTCAGTGTTCATAGTGTTGTCCTCCATTATTGAGCTGAAATTTTAATTTGACGAGGCTGAGTTTCCGCACGTTTGGCAATGGTAATATGCAACACACCGTCTTTATAAACAGCTTGGGGTGATTCAGTATCAACGGTTTCGGGCAAGGTAATAACACGTTTGAATGCCCCCTCAAAACGTTCTTGACGATAACTGCCTTTGCCATCATCAGTTGCATCAGGAAGCTTTCGTGTTCCTGATACACTCAGCATATTTTTCTCGATAATCAGTTCAATGTCATCGGGGTTCATTCCCGCTATAAAAAGGTAGACATCGACACTTTTATCGGTGGTACTAATATTAATAGGAGGGTAGGTAGACTGAGAGCGCCCCACTGATGACCTGTAAACCTCCGGATAAAATAAACTTTCCATCTCATTATCCAGCATGGAAAATGGGAACCGTAACATATTTGATATCATGATTATTCTCCTGTTTATGTTAATACATCTTAAGCCGTCTTAATTACTGACAGTGATAGGGTACGTAAAAAGAGAGTTTTGTTCTGTCATTTAAGTGACAGAAGGGATAATTTAATTATCTTTTAGTTTGTTTAGAGAGGTAGCAACTCTGCCAACGTTAGGTGAAGGCCTTTCAGTGGTTTTTGACTTACCAGTAGAGGTTGAAGGGGGCATTTATTGGATACGAATATTGTTTCTGAATTGACATAGAGTCTAATTTGGCAGAGCCCCCATACAGAAACACATATTTATCCTATATATCTCAAATGATAAAAAAGTACCTGATTACCCATGAGCTTCCGCCATATACAGCACACCAGTTCCACGTCATACCAGCAGGGATTGCTGGTATCCAGTGTATAGGGATGTACGATCTGAATAATTAGCAGATACTTGGTTGTACAATCATCCCATCCTTGGATTCTGGATCTCGGCACAAATCTGTCTGGAACAGGTTTGCATTTACCCAAAGGGCATTATGCAGGATAGCATAATGTGAATCCCTGCCGAGATGACATATAACAGTTGAATCGGTGTTTTTATAGGCTATGTTTGCGTTAATAGTTGATTTGAATTTTTTGACCTCTCCTAGTCTCTTTAAGTATAAAAAGAGCTGCTGTAGAGCGTTACGGACATTTTCAACTATTAACGCAAACATAGCCTTTTTATAAAATGGCTGAGACTCGTACGTAATCAGGAAAAAGTAACTTAAAAGAACCTTTTCTCTCGGTCGGTTCCGTTTTTGAATAGGCTCCTAGTTGTAATCAAGGTTTTCCGCATTTTTGTTATTGTCTAATGGTATAATACGCTTCTATTATACCCAGTAAACGTTGGTTTTTTGGGGTTGTGAATTGTTGTGGGTAAACTATGAGTAAACTTAAGTGTGCGGTAATTGGTACTGGTTATTTAGGCAAATTTCATGCAGAGAAATACGCATCTATAGAGCATTGTGAGTTAGTTGCTGTTGTTGATATCAATGAGCAAGCGGCTAAAGAAGTCGCTGATAAGCATGGAGCAAAGGCGCTAACAGATTATTCATCATTGTTAGGTCAGGTAGATGCTGTCAGTATTGTTGTGCCCACAAGTCTGCACCATAAAGTATCGTGTGATTTTTTAAAGGCAGGAGCACATGTTCTAGTTGAAAAGCCGATTACTGTTACGGTTGAAGAAGCCGATGAATTAATTTCTATAGCTAAAGACAAAAATGTCATTCTACAGGTTGGACATTTAGAACGATTTAACCCCGCTGTGATGGGGCTAGATGAAGAAGCAAAACCTTTATTTATTGAGGCTCATCGCCTAGCACCTTTTAACCCTAGAGCGAATGATGTCAGTGTGGTTTTGGACTTAATGATTCATGACATCGATATTATTTTAGCATTGATTGATTCTGATATAGAGCGTATCGACGCAAGTGGAACAGCTGTGCTAACACAGGGAACCGATATAGCAAATGCTCGAATAACCTTTAAGAATGGCTGTGTGGCAAATGTAACAGCGAGTCGAATTAGTATGAAAATGGAACGCAAAATGCGAATGTTTAGACCGTGTTCTTATATTAGTATTGATTTTCAGAATAAAGTGTTAACAAAGCATAAAACAGGGGATAAGGAAATGTTCCCAGGTATACCGGAAATAATCAGTGAAGAATCTACTTTTGATGGTGGCGATGCTTTATTGGAAGAAATTAAACATTTCGTTGACTGTATTAATACAGGGACAAACCCACTGGTTTCAGGTGACGCAGGTAGACGAGCATTAAAGACCGCCATTCAAATTACAGATTTACTCGATAAAAATAGAAGAGAGGAACAAGCATGATACCGATGGTCAACCTGAAAGCTCAATATGTAGAGATTAAAGATGAAATTGAGCAAGGTATTGCAGAAACAATAGCGAATTGTTCTTTTATTTTAGGGCCTAATGTACAAGCTTTTGAAAAAGAGGCAGCTGAATATTTAGGGGTAAAACATGCAATTGGTTGTGCATCAGGTACTGATGCAATACATTTGGCTTTACGGGCAGAAGGTATTACCGAAGGTGATGAAGTTATTACCAGTGCATTTACCTTTATAGCAACGGCTGAAGCTATTGAATATGTAGGTGCAAAACCAGTTTTTGTTGATATTGATGCAAAAACATTCAATATTACTGTAGAGAATATAGAGAAAGCGATTACCTCCAAAACTAAAGCCGTCATGCCAGTGCATTTATTTGGTCAGCCTGTAGAGCTTGCTAAAATAAAAGCATTGTGTGATAAACATAATTTAAAATTGATTGAAGATTGCGCCCAGTCTTTTGGCGCTAGGGTTGATGGCAAGCAAACGGGAGCTTTTGGGCATGCTTCTGGCTTTAGTTTCTTTCCAAGTAAAAATTTAGGTGCTTTTGGTGATGGAGGGTTGGTGGTTACTAATTCTGATGAAACCGCTAAAATGCTTAAAATGTATCGTAACCATGGTTCTGATGTACGTTATTACCATGATGTGATTGGCTATAATAGTCGTTTAGATGATATTCAAGCCGTCGTTTTGCGAGCAAAATTAAAACGTATTGACCAGTACAATCAAGCACGTCGACATGCGGCACATTTATATTCAGAATTAATGGCTGATTTGCCGTTAACTACGCCTTATGAAGATGGTGTTGGTGAGCATGTATATCATCAATATACCTTATTAAGTGATCGTCGTGACGAGATTATACAAGCATTGCAAAACAAGCAAATAGGATGTGCCGTTTACTATCCTGTTCCGCTTCACCAGCAAAATGTATTCAAAAAACAGTATGCTGGGTTGTCTTTACCCGTAACAGAATCTGTTGCGGCTAACTGTTTTTCTTTGCCCATCTGTCCCTCTTTATCTGATGACACAATCAAAGAAATTGTAGCCGTTATTAGTGATGTGCTGAGCAACTAGTGCTCCATCAATGTTGTCAGGATAAACTGTAGGGTGGGCAATCTTTTCTGCCCACCGTGTTGTGGCATTGATGGTGGCAAAAAAACTGCCCAACCTGTTTTTTTACATTAAGATCTACCCCGCTTTATGAAACAGTCTGTTGTTTAAATGTGAACTATATAAGTAGTTGATTTTAAGTGATAATATATTGTTTTTGTTGTTTTGTTGTTAGCTTGTTGTATTTTTGTAAAAGACTCTTATAATAGTAAGGAATATAAAATAAAAATTTCTTAATAATCATAGGGGAACAGAAATGTCTTTATATAAAACATCAAATAAGAGTGGTGGATTAGCCCTGTCTGCTTTTTCTATCGCTGTGTTAGCTATGTCTGCAAGTGCAACGGCTGGTATCAACGAAGAAATTGAGAATGTGCTTAAATTTGGCGAGGCTGATGCTAAATATGGTCGAATTACATTTGATACTCGTTTGCGTTATGAGAATGCAAATACTCAAAATACAGCTACCAAAGCTGCTGATGTTTTTTCTGCTAGGTTTAGAATTGGCTACTTATCACCTAAAATTGCGGGCTTTCAAACTTTTGCTGAATTTGAAGCTAATCAGGATATTGGTATTAATGATTATAGAAATAAAAGGAATGGAAGCTGGCGTAAAAATCAATATGATGTCATTCAAGACCCACAAGATACTGAATTAAATCAACTTTGGATAAGTTATAACGGTATTGCTGACACTTCAATAAAATTTGGTCGCCAACGCATTAAACTAGATAACGATCGTTTTATAGGTAATGTGGGCTGGAGACAAATGGAGCAAACATATGATTCTCTTTTTGTAACTAATACTTCAATTGCAAATACAACCATTAAAGTGGGTTATATCGATCAAGTTAAAAATATTATTTCTACAACAGATGATATGTCGACTCCCTTTCTAAATATTGCTTATGATTTTGCTGATTTCGGAAAACTTTCTGTTTATGGTATCTGGATGGACTATAACGAAGCAGCAAAAGTAACAAGGTCTAACCAAACATACGGCATCCGTTTTAATGGTGAAACCAAATTAACTGAAGATGTTAAAGCTGTTTATACTGCCGAATATGCGCATCAGTCAGATTATGAGAGAAATACTAATAACTATGAAGCTGATTACTACCATGTAGTCGGCGGGGCTTCTGCTTTTGGTGTTACTTTAAAAGGAGGTATGGAGCAACTGGGTGGTAAAGGTGAAGGCGCTTTTCAAACACCATTAGCAACTGCACATGCTTTTAACGGTTGGGCGGATGTATTTTTAAGCACTCCGGCAGCAGGCCTACGTGATGTTTATGGTTCAGCAGCCGTTAAATTTAAAGGCGTGAAAGTTGTTGGTGTTTATCATGATTTTTCTGATGATACAGGTAGCACTGATTACGGTAATGAATATGATTTCTTAGTGACTAGGAAATTTGGTAAACATTACTCATTACTCGCTAAGTATGCAAATTATAATGCGGTTGGGTTTGGTAATGATATTCAAAGATTCTCGATACAAGGTGGAATTCACTTCTAAACTCTTTCTTTAGGGGATTGCCGAAAAAAGGGGGTATTCAGTAATGGATACCCCCTTTTTTTATGTGTTACAGGTTGTCTTATCACTATAAAAGCTAACATCGGGTCTAAATGAGAGTTAAAATGACTGGTATACTTCGCGTGGTCACGGATGCGGAATTTATAAGCTGCTGATTTTTGTCGATAGCGGTGATTGTCAAACTAGTTGTCGCCGAGTGGAAGGGGGCAAGTCTTTAATTTTGCAGCAAAAATAAAGACTTGACCCCGAATCTTTTGCGAATCTTTTCTGGGTAATACTAACTAATTTTACGACCTTTCGGTCGGTTCCAAAGTTCTGGATTTAGCTTGACACGAGGACCAAATTGTTAGCTTTTTTTACTCAGTTTACTACGCACCCAACTTGGGTTTCTTCGCTCTGGTAATACAGCAATAACGTATGCAGTATTGTCATTTAAATCGTAATATATTGAATATGGGAACCTCTTTGATGACATTCAACCGTATGCTTTGGAGTGAACTCCAGCGTATATGATTAAAGACTCTATATCTGATAAAAGCGAATCCCAGAAATATTCACCAACACCTTGTTCTTGGCTTTCATAGAAAAACCTCCCTTCTTCAAGGTCAGTTTCTGCCTCTAATAATACCTGAATATTCTTGATATTCATTTTCTATGCTTTGATTTTAATTCTTCTAGCGATATGAAATTGGCATTACCACTTTCTATTTTTTCTCTTCTATCAGAGAGTATATTTTCATGCCATTTAGGCGAATTAATTCCAGTTGGTTCGCGAGTGAGTGAATCCCACAATGCCTCCATTGTTTGGAGTCGCTCAAGAACACTCATTTTTGAAATTTCAGCAATAGTCATTTATATTTCCTCTGTTACTACAGAATACATTTTAGCAGAAGCAATAACATAGAAGCATTTTTTAAATTTCCAGCTAGACACGTAAATTTATTTGTAAAGCTAATGCCTTGCTTAGCGGCAGTTTAAAGTGGCACGTTTTTATGGTGTGACTGGCATGATAGTCAGCTAGCTGGTGAAAGTCCAGCCTTTGCCCTGTGAGAAGGGAGAAAGTAGGCGAAAGCAAGGGTGTCCAAAGAAACTCTCAATAGCTACCTGACGAGGGAAGCACGGTTGTTGGGAGCCAATGCGGAATCTGAAGGAAGCTCTAGCCAAATCGACCACCTAAACGAAAGTGAACCTTCGTAAGGCGGCAACAAGGGGATAAGGTGCCCGCGACCACCGAAGTCCAATATTCTCACCGTAACGAGTTGTTGTATTGAAGGTAGGTAGATCGAGAGATAGTTGA
>JALSLS010000454.1 GCA_026988195.1 Methylomonas sp. | reverse complement strand
GAACCGCAATTCCTGGTTTTGGTCAAAATATTGATGTATCACAACCTGTTCAAGGCATTTTAAATGGTACGCCAGTACAAAATGTAAGAGGTCGATATACGTTTAACAGTAGAAATAACATGATGGTGGGCGAGAGAACAGCTATTCAGGTTAAAGGTCAAAACAGAACTTTTGACCAATTTTATAGCACTGTTATCAAAGACTTCTACCATGACAACACTTTCGACTCAAACGGCGATTTCTATGTAATCAATGATTATGGCTTACAGTCACTGTCAAAATTTGGTTATCCAGTTAACAAATGGTGGCAGAAATCTAAAACTGTTCGTGATGATGGACAGCAAGGTTGTACTGTATTTCAAAAAGATCGTTTAGTAGGTACTAGTGCATGCCGTATTACTTTAGCAACTAAAGGTGTTAGTCAACCTGATTTGTTCTGGCAAACGGGTACACTGCACGTACAGCCCATTAGACCAAACATAAACGAAACAGAGCTTAACGATTGTAATGTAAATCCAATTTTCTTAATTGGAACAGATGGATCTTAAAAATTATTTTTGTATAACTTACTAAATACCGTCCGGTAAATGCTGGGCGGTTTTAATATAAATAGCTTGATATTTATTTTCTGTTAGTTTCGTGACTATTCAAAAGCAAATATACATAAAAATAACTTCAATAAGTTTGTTACTTAATATTTACGATTAGAGATTTTTATGAAACAGTACCTTATTTTCTTAATCATTTTGCTCAACTTGTCAAATTTTGCCCATGCCAATGAGGTATTGACAGCTCAGGAAAGAACGGCTTTTTCGTTACTTGGAAGTATTATGGACATCGTGAGTGCAAGAATTGATGCAAGCAGTTGTAATGAGCAGAAAGGTCAATATGAACTAACGCTATTTGCTACTGGAGTGGGTGGCGAACGAAGACGAAACAATATGGTGACGGCCATTCTGTCGGATCAAATAATTACAGTATTCGGATACCCCAAGAGTTTAGTCCCAGGGTATGGTGCCCTGATACATACTGGGTACGCAAATATTCCTACCTACAGTAATACTATCACTGCAACAACGAAATACGAGGGCAGCTATACCTTTAACTCAACTGGCGAGCTAGTGACAATGTCTAGTAATTTAGTACTAAGGCCGCCATATTTTACAGCCCAATTACGATATAGTACTAAAGCGATAACGAGTTTAAGTCGAGTAGAGACTAGCGAGTCTGATGGCGATGATGAGCCCCGTTTAGGTTGGGGGATAAGTTGGTTGTTGAATTCTGAATATCCAAAATCAAAATACTGGCAACGTTTTAAAATCAGTCAAGATAACGGTATAAATGCCCGCACTTTTTTCATTAGAGATTTATTGGCTTACCGTCAACCTTGTCGAATTAAAATTGATATGGATGGACATAACAGTGTGGACAATATTTTGCAAGAAGGCTATCTAACTATTGATATGTCAAATATCACTGACCCCAATGACGTATCGTTCGATTAAGTGATAGGTAAGTAAAAACTTTATATAGATTCATAGAGGCTGTTACCGATGAAAACTACTCTATTTGTATTAATTGTGATATTGAATTTCAGTATGATGGCGCAGGCTTTTTCGAAAGCGCTAAAATCGCCCAGTATGTTTGATAATGGTCCTGCGGCAATAACTGCGATAAAACTGAAAGCCGATGAAATGGCAAGCCTTGTTCTTTTAGAGGGAGTGATAAGCCTTGCAAGTTTAGCTGTATTAGCGGATGGCTGTCAGCTAGTAGAGGGCAACTATTCTATTGAGGTTACTGCCGATGGCGCAATAAATAAGCCAGAAACTAATGTTGCTAAAATTATTTCGCCAGGAAGTTCGGAGTTACTTATTCTTAAAGCCACAATAGAAGCTCCCGCCTCATACCTTGGGCAGAACATCAAAATTCGCCAAGCAAAGAAAAGCAAGCTGAAAGAAACGTTAATGTCAGAATATACAAGTGTTGCAAGCATTAATCGAGAGTTAACGCTTTTATCCATACATAGTAATGCCAACATTCTTGGTCAAAATAAAACTCTAAACCCTTATCAAAATGTACTTATTAAACATTTTTACCAAGAGCAAAATTTAGATAATAAAAACCAATACATATTGGGGTGGGGATCAGCGTCCTCATCAAAAGCAAGCTTTCCTGTCAATCAATTCTGGGTGCGCTTTAAAGCGCTCAAGACCAATGGGGAGCTCAAACGCTTAGTTTTGCAGGAAGACCGATTGGTCGGAGCATCCTCCTGCCGTATTGTTATAGATAGTACTGTCGAGATAAAAAAAGAAAGTGAGAAAGAAAAGCAAAAAAGTATTGTACTCAAAGGAATGATGATGATTACAAGGTCTCAGTCCCACAAAGACCTTACTCTGTTAAATGGATTTTAGTGTGTGTAACTGTCAGGAATACCGTTATACATTAAACTTAAGGTTATTATTATGAAGTTTCTATCATTTTTGAATGCAATAATTGTTTATATCCTAAAAGGGTTGGCATTAATAATTTTTTTAACCCATGGCAACATTGCTAACGCCACTTCATTGGTTGTAAACATAGAAGATATGGGGTTAAACAATTGGGATATCATTGAAAGAGAGTTGCCAGGATTCGGTAGTAGTGGCCCGATAACTTTAAATTGGGATCCAAACAATGACTTTTTTACAGAACTTATTGCTTATAATTCGGGGTATTCTGGAAAAGGGGCGGCTTTTTGTTGGTACGGCGAAGCATGTGCTTTAGAGTTATCGGTATCGGAGGAAAATACCTCTATAGTATTAGAAAGTTTTTTTCTTGGCTATTTTGGCGAGCAAGGCATTGTTGAATATGATGTGATTGATTTAGAAACTGAGACAAGCATATTATATGGAGCACCAAATATTAGCGGTAGCAGTGGGTTACTTATTAGCGTGGATGCATCGTCAGATGTAGGTTTTCGTATTTTATTTGGACCTGATGGGTTCAATGGAGGTATTAACAATATTACTTATAAATATAACCCGTCACTTAGTCAAGATCTTACGGTGGTTCCCATACCTGCAGCAGTTTTGTTTTTTGGTAGTGGATTGCTTGGACTGATTAGTTTTTCACGTCATTCCATTTAATAGTTGAGGTCAAGGGCGTGTGATGCCGCTGTAAGAGGGGGGTATTAAAAAAGCATCAGATGGTGATCTTGATGCTATGTTTATAAAAGCCCCATTTTTACTGCCATAATAATGAGTGTATTAAGGCTATCAGCTTGCATCTTTTCCATAGTATGCGCTCTATGAACATCAACTGTACGATTGCTAATACCAAGTTTTTTTGCCGCCTGTTTATTTGAATGATTATTAACCGTCAGTAAAAAAACTTCTTTTTCTCTAGGTGTTAAATGTGAATAACATTCATTGAGTCGATTTTTTTCTTGAGTTTCAGGCCAGTCTAGAATTATTTTTTCAACACATTCATTTAAGCGTTGCAATAGAAATTTAGGCTCAAAAGGCTTTTCAATAAAATCCACAGCACCGGCTCTAAAAGCTGTTGCTGAAATAGAAATATCAGCATGGCCACTCATAAAAATAATTGGCATATCACACTTTTTAATTACCAACTGCTCTTGTAGCTCCAAACCATCCATATAAGGCATTCGAATATCACCCACGATACAAGCGGGTATACTGGTATTAAGTTGATCTAAAAATGAAATAGCCGAATCAAATGATTTAACTGTAAGCCCAGTCCCTTCAATTAAAAGGGTTAATGAATCACGAATAACATATTCATCATCAATTACAAAAACCGTAATATCTTCTTTATTTATCTTCATATTTAATAGCCATTGCTTGGTAAATTAAAATAGAAAGTTGTACCCTTGCTTTTAGCGCTATTAAACCTTAATTGCCCACCATGAGAAATGATCAATGACTGACAAATAGAGAGCCCCATACCCATGCCAGATGATTTAGTGGTAAAAAAAGGGGTAAAGATTTTAGCCTTTTCCTGCTCATTAATACCAGGGCCATTATCTTTAACTCTGATCTCAATGTATTTATTATCAACAACATAACTCTGAATAGATAATATACGCGACTCGCCTTTAGGTTTTTTTGCTAACACATCAATTGCATTTTTCAACAAATTCAATAAAACTTGCTCTATCTGTATATCATCGACGGTAATCAGAGGAAGTGATTCTGCCAACTCTAGATTGCATTTTATAGAGAACTGTTTACATTCATCAGCTGCCAGCTCCATAGCATTGCGGATCAAATCATGAATATCAACACGGGATCTATAAACTTGTTTAGATGAAACAAAGCTCCTCATATGAGAAATGAGCTGTCCTGCTCTACACGCTTGTTTCTCAGTTTTCGTCAAAACTTCCTCTAACGCAGTAACACTCATCTCTTCGCTTTGTAGCATTTTTAAACAAACCTGACTGTATGTTGCTATAGCTGCCAACGGTTGATTGACCTCATGAGCAATACCTGCTGCCATCTCCCCCATTAACCCAAGCCGAGTAACGTGAGCAAGCTCATCTAAATGTTTTTTAACCAACACCTCTTTATTTACTCGGTCACTGCAATCTCTAATGACACCTATAAAATGGGACTGATTATCAACTTTATATTCTGAAACTGATAAATCCAAAGGGAAAATACTTCCCTTTTTTCGTTGACCTTCAAGTTGTCTGGTTTTACCTATTATTTTAGACTTATGCATTTTTAAATAATGCACTAAAAAACCATCATATTGTTTTCTAACATTTTCTGGCATTAATATCGTCACATTTTTCCCTATCAATTCATCCTCTTGATAGCCAAAAATAGTGGTTATTGAGTTATTAATCGATTCAATAAAGCCTGCTTGATTAATCGTTATAAAACCTTCTACTATTGAGTTGAAAACTGAATTAAGTATAGCTTCACGTATGATTGCTTTATGCTTAGAGTCTTCTATTTCAGATAAATTAGCTTGCAATTCTTTCTTTTGAGTACGAACCCTTACCTTTAGTTGCTCATTTAATTGATAAATGGCCTCTTCCACTTTTTTTTGCTCATTAATATTTTGTAAGACTAAAATATATTCATCGTTTTTACTCTTACACCCCTGAAAAACAACTACAAGCAAATCCTCATACGATCGCTTAACGCTAACTTCAAGTTTTAGCATTTCAACAGACGACTGCAATTCTTTTAAAAACAATTGAAAATTCTGCTGATCTTCAACATATATATATTTATTTAGGCGGGTACCTAGCAATTCTATTTCTAAAAAAACCAATAGTTCACAAATAGCCTTATTGGCTTCTGTTATATAGCCTTGCTTATTGATGACAAGCATAGGAACTGGGGAGCAGCTAACTATTTTTTTATATTTATCTTGAATAGCAAGTAAGTGAGTGTTTTGTTTGCTTAACCCTTGCTTCTGTAATTCTAATTCTACATTTTTTTCTAAAAATTCATTGGCTAAGACCCGTACATCCTCAAGACTCATTAGTGCAATATTGGCTCGAACTTTCTCTGCAATATCTTTATTCATTTTTAGCCTCACCCCCCCCAACCTAATTACTACTCAGTTTTTTCAACAAATAACCTTGAAATTGTATTTATACTGATTGCCTATATAAGCAAATTACGTTGTGTTATCTACAAGAACTATATCTATTTACGCAATTTAACCCAAAAAATGCAATAAATAACGCTATTACTCAAAAATTAAAAAAACTTAATAAATTGATTTTAAAAGAATATAAAGAATTACCTAGGTATTCATACCTAGGTAATTATGCGAATACTTTAGCCAACTAAGGCTGGTATTATACTTCGCGCGGTCACGGCTGTGGATTTCTGACCGCTGAGTTTATGTCAATAGCTGCGTTGCTGAAACAGCTATGTAGCCTTGCTATGCGCCTATTTAAGCGCCTTGCTATCGACACAAATCAGCAGCTTATAAATTACGCATCCGTGATCGCGCGAAGTAAATAATAAAGAGTGACAAAACTTTTAGAGTTCTGTTGCTTCATAAACTATAATGTTTTTAAAGGAAATATATATTTAGGTGTCAGAGAGTATCAACTGGTGTTTATTCAGTTTTTATTATGATCCATTAATAGTTTATTAGGGGAAAAATTGTGGATTATACACAAGCATTGGGATTTAATACTTCAGAGCAAGATTCTGTTTTGGAGCACCAGAAGTTACATCTTTATATTAATCTTAAATTAGCTTCTTGTGGGCAGCCTACTAGTTTAAAAGGTGATTCAGCTGACTTTATGGTAACAGCAGATGATATGTTGCGAAGTTTTGTTGAAAAAAGTCGTCAATTAGACTCTTACCATTACCCCGCTGATAATAGAATTCAAAAATTTATAAACCGGTATTTTGCAGATCTAAATCTGGATTCTATTCCTTCATTACCAACACTAACATTTGAACTGGACAGACATGGTATTGCCCGCGAATTGTCGTTACCTGCAGGGCATGATAGCTTTCATTCGGAGTGTGTTTCCAGTTATAGAGTTAAGCAAGGGGTTTTGCACAATCCGGCTAATGATCGTAGAACCACTAAAGGTTCATTTCATATTGCTGCGGGTGGCCTTCCTGTTCCTGGTGATAAAAAAGAAGTGCCAAAGCAAACCATGGCTGCCATGCTAGAACATGCTTTGACTCCCCCTAAAGAAATGCAAATGTTACCGTTTACAGCCAATG
>JALSLS010000453.1 GCA_026988195.1 Methylomonas sp. | reverse complement strand
ACCAGGAAGAATCTCGTAGTCAGCACCCGCGCCAAACTGCATACCAGAGTTTAATACTGTTACCGCATCAGATGGTGGGCTGATAATGTTTAAATCTAAGCCTAAAGGGATAATCCAAGGTCTTAGTTTGCTACCCTCCATAAATCTTAGTTTAGGAGCTGCGCTCACTCTTAACATATTAACTGTTACACTTTGTTGAGCATTCGGAGCCCCCAACAAGTTATCTAAGCCAGTATCTTTTCTATCGCCTAACTCCGAATATTCAATGCCCAACTCAATACCAAAAGAGACACCATCCATTAAGCCGAATAGGTCATTATTCATATTAAAGTCAATCCCACCACCATAATAGAAAGCATCTTTATCAACTTCACTGGTTAAAACATCTTCCCCCACACCCGAATTCGCAAGACCTGCAGTAGAGCCACGATTATCATTCATACGCATCCAACCACCACGCACATTAAACCTATGTTCTTTAGCTGCAACCTGAACAGGTGCATTTTTCATAGAAGCCATCCATTGATCCAACTCTTGTACTTTAGTTGTATCAGCAGCGTTAGCTGCTACTGTTTTTACACGGCTTAATTCTGCTTGCATCGCTTGCATCATTGTTGCCATTTGGTCAACTTGTGATTGCAGTGCTGCTGTTTTTTTAGCATTTGCTTCAGCTTGTGTTTGGGCAGCTGCTTGCGGAGAAACCAATGCTCCAGCTAGTGTTAATGTCGCTGTAGCTACGCTCAGCGCAATCTTTGTTTTTTTGATCATGGGTTCTCCCTCATAGAGATTATTTTTGTTAAACTTAAATTTGCTGAAATACAACAAACATGATTCACGGTAGTAATAGTAGCAGGTAAGCCAGTTCCTTACAAGTTTTATATGTGTTTTTTTATCCCTTTACTTTCAACAAGATAGATAATACTTATAACAATAAACATCGCCTTGTGTATATAAAGCAACTACCTTATCATTCCTCCAACTACTGTATACTATACCTTTATCGCTTTTTCTCTTACAATAATTGCCTTTAAATTATATGTCCCAGAATTCAGAAATTACTATTATAGGATGTGGCGCTATCGGCTTATTAACCGCCCGCGAATTTGTTAAAGCAGGTTACAGTGTCACCCTTATTGACAAGTCACTTTCTGGTCAAGAATCATCTTGGGCTGGTGGTGGTATCTTACTGCCTCTGTACCCTTGGCGCCAACCAAAGGCCATTAGCACATTGGTTATTGAGAGTAATAAAAAATATGCCGATTTATCAAACGACCTATTTAATGCCACTAATATTGACCCCGAATGGTATAACTGCGGCTTACTGATCTGTAAAAATCCGGATAAACAGTTAGCAACCTCATGGTGCAATCAACACAGCATTCCTTATCAAGAAGCAGGGTCTAGTTTTTTTACAGATTTAAATACCCAGACCATTAATCCATTATGGCTTCCTACTATTGCTCAAGCCCGTAACCCTCGCCTATTAAAATCTTTAAAAGCCTATTTACTTGATGCCGGTGTTACCTTTATAGAAAACTGCGAGGTTATCGATGTCTCTATCAATAATGAAAACATCAATACCCTGCACACTAACAAGGGAGAGATTAAGATTAAGCAGTTAATTATTTGTACAGGTGCTTGGACAGGCGAACTCAGCAAAAAACTTTTACCCCATAGTTTATGCTCTCCAGATATTTCACCTGTAAAAGGGCAAATGTTATTATTTGACGCTCAAGCTGATACGCTTTCACATATGGTTTTAGATGCTGACTATTATTTAATCCCCCGCCGTGATGGTAAAATTTTAGCAGGTAGTTCGGTAGAATATACCGAGTTTGATAAAAGCACCTCACCTGAAGCCAAAGAAAAACTGCTTCATATGGCAACTGAGTTGTTTCCTACTTTAAAAGACATCCCCTTAATTAACCATTGGGCAGGGTTAAGACCGGGAACAAAGCAAGGTATACCTTATATAGATAAGCACCCTGAAATTAAAAACCTCAGCATTAATGCTGGCCATTTTAGAAATGGCTTGGTGATGGGGCCTGCCTCTGCACGATTAATATCAGATTTAATTTTAGATAGGCAGCCTTGTGTTGACCCTGAGCCTTATAAACTAATATAAGTAAGGTAGCTCACAATGAACGTGCATAACCTACATGGATGTAGTGAATACACTAGCCGGTACGAAGATAGTTGAAAGTTTCAGGGAAAACAGCCTTGTTTTAATCCCGCCGACTAGTGCGTGGACAGATATTTGCTCCTGCAATATCTGCATTCACTACATCCATGTAGATTATGCACGTAGGTAGAGCAATGCAGGAGCAATTGCCGAGGGCGGACGGACGCTCCTACATCACCATTGTTTACCTACAAGCTGAATAGATACAAAAAACAGTCGATATAAAACCTGACCGCACCGCGTATAATAACCCTTATTTTTAAACCTCCCGCATACGGGAGAGCCAAGAGTTTATACTATGAACCTTTACCCTTTACTCCGCCCCGCATTATTTTCTCTTGACCCCGAGCTTGCCCATCATGTCACTTTAAAATTATTAAAGGCGGCTGAAAAAACCGGCTTGTCAGTTTTAAGCAAAGCCAAATCAGACAATAAACCTGTTACGGTGATGGGGCTAAACTTTAAAAACCCAGTGGGGTTAGCCGCAGGGCTTGATAAAAATGGTGATTATATTGATTCCTTAGCCGCTTTAGGCTTTGGTTCTATAGAAATAGGGACAGTCACACCACGTCCTCAACCAGGAAACCCTAAACCCCGCTTATTTAGGTTGCCTGAACATGAAGCTATTATTAATCGAATGGGGTTTAATAATTTAGGTGTTGATCATTTAATTCAGCGAGTAAAACAGGCAAACTATCAAGGTGTTTTAGGCATTAATATTGGTAAGAATGCGGATACGCCTATTAAAAATGCAACGGATGATTATTTAATAGGACTGCGTAAAAGCTATGCTTTAGCCAGTTATATCACCCTTAATATTTCATCACCCAATACTAAAAACTTGCGTCAATTACAGCAAGGTGACGAGATTAAGCAATTATTATCAACGCTTAAAGAAGAGCAGTTACTGTTACAGAAAACCCATGAAAAATACACCCCGCTTGTGGTTAAAATCGCCCCAGATTTAGATGATAGTGAAATACATCACATCGCCCAGCTTTTGTTAGAATTTGATATAGATGGTGTTATTGCGACCAATACGACTATCTCTAGGGAAGCGGTTAAAGGCCATAAACATGCTGATGAAATGGGTGGGTTAAGTGGTGCGCCCGTTAAAGACCAATCAACCTATGTAGTTGCTGGTTTATCAGCGGAACTGAAAGGGAAAGTTCCCATTATTGCGGCTGGCGGAATTTTATCGGGGCAGGATGCTAAGGATAAATTAACGGCCGGTGCTAGTTTAGTGCAGGTTTATAGCGGTTTAATTTACCGTGGGCCTCAGTTAATTGAAGATATTTTGCAGGAAATTTAAAGAGGAAAAGTCGGTATCGTTCCTCACGCTCTAGCATGGGAATGCCATTAAGCTAAGCAATTGTAGCCGTTCAGTCCCCCCCCCTCTTTGGAAAAGAGGGGTTAGAGGAGATTTTATTAGACAAATCCCCCTCAATCCCCCTTTTTCAAAGGGGGAGGTGAACGGTTACAAGCAATTTTCTGTAGGATGTGCTGACGATAGGAAGCGCATCAACTGTAAACGATGCGCTTCCTATCGTCAGCACATCCTACCTATTATCTTAACTTAATGGCAGTAACGCTGGAGTGTGGGAACTATAATTTTCTCGTTGCCTTATTCCCCAGCAATAGACATTTTCTCAATCAATATTGATCCCGTCCTCACATTACCTCGATAATCAACGTCATTCCCCACAGAAACAATATTTTTATACATATCTTTTAAGTTTCCAGCAATGGTGATTTCTTCTACTGGGTATTGAATTTGTCCCTTTTCGACCCAAAAACCAGAGGCTCCACGAGAGTAGTCACCCGTGACTCGGTTAACCCCTTGCCCCATTAATTCTGTGACTAATAATCCGGTATCTAATTGTTTAAGCATGGCAGCGAAGTCATTATCACCTGAGTCAACAACTAAATTATGTACCCCACCTGCATTTCCTGTCGTAACCATGCCCAGTTTTCGGGCAGAATAACTACTTAATACATAACCTTGCAAAATACCACCTGCCACAATATCTCTTGCGGCTGTGGCAACACCTTCTGAATCGTAGCTAGCACTTCCTAAGGCCATTTTTAAATGAGGCTGCTCATGAATATGCATAAAGCTAGGTAAAATCTGTGTATCTAAAGCATCAAGTAAAAAGCTAGATTTTCGGTATAGGCTTCCTCCACTAATGGCTCCAACCAAAGAGTCTATCAAGCCCGAAGCGACTTCAGCAGAGTATAAAACAGGGCATTGACGAGTTGTTAAACTTCTTGCCCCTAACCGGCTGACTGTTCTTTCGGCTGCTTTTACCCCAACGTCTTTTGCAGATTCTAATTTATCAGCATTTCTAGAAACACTATACCAATAGTCCCTTTGCATATCACCATCACGTTCACCTAAAACTGAACAGCTAATAGAGTGGCGTGTTGATTGATAACCTTGTAAAAAACCCAGACTGTTACCTAATACTCTAATACCTTGATGACTATTGACAGCCGCACCTTCTGAATTATTAATTTCAGCATGGTAAGAACGCGCAGCATCTTCACATTCTATGGCTATTTTAATTGCAGCTTCTGCATCTATATCCCAAGGATAATTTCTATCTAACTCAGGAAATTCTGTTGCCAAGCTATCTTTTTCGGGTAACCCTGCATATTTGTCTTCACTAGAAAAGCCCGCAATACTGCAAGCTGCTTTAACCGTTTCTTTAATTGAATCATTAGAAAAATCATTAGTCGTTGCTGTACCTTTCTTTTGTCCAATATAAACAGTGACGGCTAAACTTTGATCACAATGGTATTCAATGGTTTCAACTTCCCCCAGCCTTGCATTAACTGAAAGCCCATTATCAATACTGAGCCCCGCTTCTGCTGAGCTTGCACCCTGTTTTTTTGATTCATCTAATAAATCCTGAACAAGGTTTTTTAATCTATTAATTTCTTCGTGGTTTTGCACAATATTTTTTACTAATGAGTTAATTAAAAAACATGTAGCCTTGATGCAGTGAAGCGAAATCAAGGATATTCACAAACATTCCTTGATTCCACTTTGTTTCATCAAGGCTACAAAAGCTTAATTTAATGATATTAAGGAACGTGTATGGAATAACTTGCCGAAATTATAACGTAGGGTTTTTGTTTCATGCACGCTCCCAAGTCAGTTCTATTATTTAGACACTCGTTCCACCGACAGTTAAACCGTCTATTTTGATAGTTGGCTGCCCAACCCCGACAGGAACACTTTGGCCTTCTTTGCCACAAGTTCCCACACCAGCATCAAGCTCTAGGTCATTTCCAACCATAGAGACTTTAGTCAAAACTTCTGGACCATTACCAATCAAAGTCGCACCTTTTACAGGTCGGGTAATTTTACCATTTTCAATCAAATAAGCTTCGCTGGCTGAAAATACAAATTTACCTGATGTTATATCAACTTGCCCACCACCAAAGTTTTTAGCGTATAAGCCTTTTTTAACTGATTTGATGATTTCTTCAGGATCATCTTTGCCAGGTAACATATAGGTATTCGTCATTCTTGGCATTGGAATGTGGGCATAAGATTCTCGACGACCATTTCCTGTCGATTTAACCCCCATCAATCGAGCATTCATCTTATCCTGCATATATCCTTTAAGAATACCCTTTTCAATTAACACAGTATTTTCTGAGGGGATACCCTCATCATCAATACTAAGCGACCCGCGCCGTCCTTGTAGGGTTCCATCATCTACAATGGTACATAGATCCGAAGCAACACGCTCACCTACTTTGCCACTAAATGCCGAGGTTCCTTTACGGTTAAAATCACCTTCTAGCCCATGGCCAATCGCTTCATGCAATAAAATTCCGGGCCAACCTGGGCCTAGTACCACGGTCATATTACCCGCTGGCGCATCAATAGCTTCAAGGTTTACAACGGCTTGTCTTACCGCTTCTTTACCGTATTCTATTGCTTTATTTTGGTCTAAAAAGTAGCCATAATCTGTTCTTGCACCGCCCCCCATACTGCCTTGTTCGCGCTTGCAATTATCTTCTAAAATAACCGTCACACTCATTCGAGTCAGTGGGCGAATATCGGCAGCAAGAGAGCCATCTTGATTTGCGACTAAAATTTGCTCATCAACACCCACTATACTAACAATGACTTCTTCAATTCTAGGGTCAAGCTTACGAGTTTCAGCATCAACCTTTCTTAACAAATCAATTTTTTCCTGGTCTGCAAGTGACTTTAGAGGGTTAATAGCTTGATAATAATTTATTCTATCGGTAACAGCAGCTACTTTTCTTTGTGCGTTTTGTCCCTGCCTAGCGATTGACTTTACATTTTTTGCGGCCTCAAGCAACACTGAAAGTTCAATCCTGTCACTATAAGCAAACCCCGTTTTTTCACCCGAAACCACCCGGACACCGGCACCTTTCTCAATACTGTGAACCCCTTCTTTAACAATGCCGCCTTCCAAAACCCACGATTCGAAATGACTGGACTGAAAGTAAATATCGGCCTCATCTACTTGCGCACTCAACATACTATCCATAATGGTATCAATATCTTTTTCTTGCATACCATACGGCGATAATATTGATTGCTTTACTTGGTTTAACATTTTATATTTGGGTAATTAATTTAAGGGAACCTGTTTAAATGCTGA
>JALSLS010000452.1 GCA_026988195.1 Methylomonas sp. | reverse complement strand
AGGCGTGTTTTTAAAATCCGACTGTTGAGCATTTAGAAAGTAAGCTTTAACACCTTTGTGAAGTAGCCCTTGATTGCCTTTCAACCCAAGAACGTAATCACCATCTTGTTCTATTATTTGCTCTGCAATGCTTGTCTGACAACCCATTGCATCAATTGTTACAATACAGCCTTGCAGATCAAGAAGCTTGAGTAATGACGGAATGGCTGTAATTTCATTGGACTTCTCCTCGGTTGCTTTTTGTGCAAGAACAAGTTTATTTGTCGTTGCCCATGCGCTTACCATATGAAGCCCTGATAAACCTTTGCACTTACTTTGGCTACCTTTTGAGGTCTTCCCATCAATAGCAATGACCTCTGGTATTTTTTCTTTTATGTTATTAACCCAATCAACAAATGAGAGTTGTAACTGCTCTGGTTCAAGTAGGATAAGCACGTAACGTATACAGTCGTGAGAAGGAATACCATTTTCTAAGTCGAGAAAGCCTTTTAGCCACTGTTTTTTGCTGTGGCCAAATTCTTCAATAGCAGTGTAACCTTCAGCTCCACTTAACATGGCACAGATTGTTAATACGAGTATATCGGTAAGTGAGTGACGCTTCTTTCTATCGATACGGGGGTCTTTTATGGTTGAAAAGCTATCTTTAATACAAGCACTCATGAGGTGTTCCTGATATTGAAATAAGGAATATCTCATAAATTACTATTTTATATAAGTATTTTAATGCGTTGGCCCTGGGGTGTGGGATTGATTTAACGCTGGTGACGGCGAATGAAAGAAAGTTTTCGCGGGTGATGGATTGAAGGTTGGGAATTGACTTGGTGCTTGAATTTTTTAAACGTTACTCTGAGACCAGTTATTCTTCAATTTTATATGGTGATTACTCTGTCTAGTTGCTCTATTTGTTTTCATCATAAAACGTTATAATTATACTCAATTAAATATGAATATTAGACGACAATTAATTTTGAGAGGATAAACAATGAGCAAGTTATCACAGGGCTGGTATGTTCATAATGATAGTGACTTGGTAATTGTTTTTGTCCATGGTCTCTTCTCTGATTTTGAACTGTGTTGGTTGAATGAAATACATCAGACTTATTGGCCAAAACTTATCGAAAAGGATGAGCGGTTTAATCGTGTATGCTCTATTTTTTCTGGTAAAGAGTTAATGAAACGCCCTGTGAGGAGCCGCATGCAGGGTGTTGTGGGGAGGGGCTGGGTATAGATCAGTCCTTACCCGATTAGGCTTTTTAATTGCGGGCTGAATTGGCGTCTTTATATGCCTTTAGCAAAGCATTGATATTTGTTTGATAACCTCGGCCTTGTGCTTTAAACCAATTGAGAACATCAGTATCAAGCCTCAAAGTAATTTGGGTTTTATTTGCAATAGGTTTTAAGCCTTTACGGACAATAGCCTTTGCAAATTTTTCAGGTGACACCTCTGGCAAATCAGATAAGTTAATGTCTTTATCTGTCATAGTATCTACTTTCTTCCAGTCAGTTTGTGATTGTTGCATAATAATACCTTTCCTCATGTTTAGTAGCTTTACGAATAGATATTATTCGTATGTTGTCATCTCTCTCCGTATGTACCATTGCTACAACTACATAGCCTTGTAATTTACCAAAGGTTATAAACCTTTGTTCATCATAACTTACACTATCATCTTCTATAGTGACGGTGTAACCGTCAAATATTTCTTCAGAACCGATAAAATCAATTTTATGTTTTTTTAAATTAGAAAGTCTTTTGTTTTCATCCCATTCTATTTTCATAGCTTTATTGTAGTTATTATTTGTAGTTACATCAAGTCTAATTTGAACTGAGAATTAGTGTAATGCGTCAAAAATTGACGCATTACAAATACTATTTATTTACCACACTGGTATCTCGCTGCAGCACCCAGGCTAGAAAAGTTTTTTGTACCATTGCTTCCATTAGCGAATATGGAATAATTCCTAGACACCCATTTAATTCTGGTGCAAAAATACCGATTAACGGTAGGTTATGACGGATAAAATTGTGGATGTCCTAATTTACGCTAGCAGATACCCACTACGCAAAATTAAGAGTAAGCTTAGAAAAAGCAGGAACACCTTTAGGACCGAATGATATGCTAATCGCCGCCCATACCTTGTCGCTTGATTTAACACTGGTGACAGCGAATGAAAGGGAGTTTTTGCGGGTAGATGGGTTGAAGGTTGAGAATTGGCTCTAGGATTAAGTCTTAAATATCTGTTCTATACCCCTGTATTCATTTCAACTTCAAATATTTTTAAAATACTTTCATCTTGAGCTTTCATAGCATCAATCAAACTAGAATCAAGATTTATTGCTCCAGAGTCAACTCGCACAAAGTCACCATATGTCCCCAAAATTAGCTCTGCAACCCCTCTTGATAAGCCATGCTTAATAAAATTAATAACTAGCTCATTAGTGGTACCATATTTTAATAACTTATAAAAAGTCTCATCAAGTAATTCTAGATCATTTAATACATCAATAAATCTAAAAAGAATGTATTCAATATAATCTTCTTCCTCTTTAATTCTCACAATTGCTAAATTAATCTTTTCTGTACGTGTCTTCCTACTAATACGAGTATATAGCTCTTGAAACCCATCACCTTTAATTTCATCTCCCCATCTTCCAACATAAACCTGTATGTTGGGATCTCTATCATATAAATTTTCCCAATAGGTAACGAACATCATTATCATTTGCTTAAAGGCTACTTTTTCTATTTTCCAGTCAAGCATCATTGAATAAAATAGTTGTGCGGGTTGGTTTCTTAAACGAAATATTTCATCATTTCCTGTCTCATTTAAATGAGTGATAAAAGCTTCAGATATTATACTCATCAATGTATTCGTATCAGTAATACTATTTACTTCAACTTCAGCAAGTGTATCTTGAATAAATTCTTCCTTAGAAAAAATATCAATTTCATTAACATTATTAGAAATTAATAAACGTCCCACTTCTGTAGATACATATGTACTCTCGTAGTCAGGAATTATTCCATTTTCCATGTTCTCTAACCTTGAAACTGCATCATCAAGGCTATCTTTGTTTTTCTCATCAATAATCGTATTTTCAAGTAATACATTCTTAGGTTCATCTTTGATTTCTTTTAGTACATAAACACGTTGCTTCAAGAATGTCTCTATATTTGCTTTGGTCGCCATATATCCATCAGCTGCCACTATATGAATTTCAGGTTCAAGCTTCTTCAAACTACTTGTATTGATAGTAGGAAATATTTCACTAAATCGATTGACTCTCCCAACCAATTTTTAAATTGTGATCCTGTTAAATTACTCCTCCCTTTTTTACAGTTCATTACGAATAACTTTTCTATTGGTAAATTAACGCCTTCAAGCAACGTAGAGCTTGAAATAAGGTATTTGAGACTAGGTGATATTCGAAATAAATATTCCACATAATTTCGTACCATCTCAGTCATTGACCCGTGGTGATAAACCACCCCTTTTTTTAAACATTCCACAAGCTTGTAGTCTTGATGTAAATTTACACTTAACTCCTCTACAGCTATAGAAATATCTTCATCAGTAATGGGTTCTAATACCTCTGTAAGTTCCATTGCAAACGCTTCAATATCTTTAGGTTTATTGAAATAAATAATATTCTTCTCTGCTGATTTTTCTAGTATGTACGTAATGGCGCTATCTGATTCACTAGCATTATCTATAAATTCATTAATATATTGATCATAGAATTTAGTATTTCCATTTCCTAAACGAAAATCTGCCGTATAAAAACGCTCTGATTTAACATATTCTTTTATCAAGTATTCAAGCTCGATCGTATTTGAATGCCTTAACCCTAAGTTTGAAGTATCTTTTAAAAAGGGTGTTAGATACTTAATTGCCACCTGAGAATTTCTGAATTTTAGAATATTAATAACAGATGCTAACAATTCATTTCTAGAATCGTTTGATAAAAGGTTATGAGCCTCATCAACAAATAAGAAGTCAAAAGATAACGATTTATCTACGCTTAAAAGTCTTGATAGTCGTTCTTGCGTTAAAATATAAACGGCATTTGTTAAATCTTCATCATGCATTTCTGGATGAGATACAATCTTTTCTATCCAATCAATTTGTGCATCCAAAACACGTTTTTTAGTTT
The DNA here is from genome assembly GCA_026988195.1 of Methylomonas sp. Classification (GTDB taxonomy): domain Bacteria; phylum Pseudomonadota; class Gammaproteobacteria; order Methylococcales; family Methylomonadaceae; genus QPIN01. The sequence goes on along the minus strand of JALSLS010000452.1, from coordinate 2,686 downwards.
GAGAAAGAAGTGACTTTGAAGGAACCAAAATACAAAACTTTTTGTGCTTATTATTTTTAATTGAGGTGATTATTAACTCTGACTTTCCATATGATGTTGGTGCAACCAATGCTATAGAATTTTGGCTATTTTCATCGAAAAAGTTGGTTAGTACTAATTGTTGTTCAGTATGTGTTATTTCATTTTCTCGGAAAGTATCCAAGTAGCTCTCAGTGAATTCATCAATAAAACTAGAATGAAATAATTTTGAATCGTTAAAGCTTGTAATTGTTTTTATCAGCTTTGCTACAGGCATTAAACCTGTATTTATAGAAATATCATAAAGAGGAATAAAATCTCCGGTAAGGTTTCCATATAGAAGAACTATTCGGTAGCCTAGACGATTAAGTTCAGTGCTAGTCTGACTAACCAATACGACTGCAATTGACAGTATATCAATTGACTCTTCTCTATTTAATTCTTGCCCCATAACCAATTTTCTATAAATTGTATTAAACGATGTATTTAATAGTCTTCTGAGAGTTAATTGTTTTCGGTCTGTTTTATTAGTCATATTTATGATTCCTGAAATAAGAAGTTTTCAATATTTTGATAAGCTTCTTTTTGGATGGAAAATGTTATGACGTTCTTAAAAATATTTTCTTGATCTACAGATTGTGATAGATTTTTTGTGATGTTTGTATCAAAGCCATCATTAGTATCATGAAACAAGACAGAAATTAAAATTACATTACTGTCTAGGCTATTGATTGTACCTGCCGTAGCAGCGGTAGCTTGTGTACTGAGTATAGTATTGATAGCATTCTTGTAATCGTTACAACCTGACATAGCAAGGTTTGCTGCATTTATAGCATTAAGCCAAAAAGTTTCTTCAGCTTGATTTAGCCTTGTATTTAAATCCCTTTTAGCCGTATTTAAAAAGCCATTAATTGCAGAGTCAGGTGTTGTGAAAGTATTACTCAATTCCCCAGACTTGACTTCCGTAATCCAAACTTCATTATCCCCTTTAGATGTTAAAAGGAGATCAAAGCCTTTCCGTTGACTCTTTTCTTCCATATTAAAAAATGGAGATATCACTTCAAAATCATCAAAAAACTCATGTATCAAAACATGAGACAACAACTCTCCCATGATCCCTTTCTTTTGCTGAACGGTTTTATTCTCGTATCTATTTCTAAAAGTCTGGAGAGTATTTAAGAAGTTATGCGCAGATAAGCCTTGAGCAGCTAAATGCCTTCCATGGCAAATATTTGACAAGTGATTTTTAATACATGTTTTTAATTCTTCAGAGAACTCATTGATATGACAAGTTATATAGTTTGGATCGTTCTCTAGAACTAACCCTTGAATACTTTTCATAACTATACTTTATCACAATGATCATTTATGAAAGATTAACAAATAATAATCGGGGGCAGTGTAACGTTTATTAAAACACACTGAATAGCCACTTCCTGCTTTACCACCTTTCTACAAACCTTTAAAACAAAGACTCACCACGAAGAGCACGAAGTTCACGAAGGAAAAACAAAACATCTTAGCCTTACCCTTCGTGGTAAAACCAAAAATACTACTTTAAAAAGTACACCCCCTGTTTTAGGCTATTTTTAACGTTTTCTTAAGTTTTAGGGCTTTTTTGCCGTTTTTGATTACTTTCGGTGTTTTTGGCTCTTTTCCACTGTTTTTGCGGTTTTCAGTGGTTTTTAGCCGTTTTGCCTGTTTTTAACCATTTCATGCATTTTTGCTCAAAAAATGGCTAAAAATGGGGGTGTATTTTTAAGATGTATACCTTTACGCCTTTTTAGCGTCTTTTAACTGTTGAAACAGCAAATCAACTTCAAGCACTAGAGTCGGTTCGAGCTGATTCAGCAGGCTTATAATATCCATCTGCACATGCTTAACCGTTAAGACAACAAGCTTATTATCAGCTTCTGTACAAATTAAGAAATGGTTTTTAATGCGATAATATTTCAGCTTGCCTGAAAATTCTTCAATATCTTGTAATAAACCTGCATTGGATTGAAGGAGTTTTAAACCTGCTTCAAAATCATCAAGGTATTTGTCTGCTACCTTTTTGCCCCATGTTGTTATTGAATATTCTTCTATTTTTGCAATGTCTTCTAAGGCTCTATCTGTCAGTAACAGTTCTTTCATTTGTGTTTACTGCGCTGTTTTTTGTACTTATTTAGATCAGCGCGTAGATCACCTGAAAATGACTGCGTATTACCTGAGATTGCATCTTGAAAACCATCAATAATAGAGTCTCGTAATTGTGATGCTTCGATACGTTGCTTCTTTTCGCGCAATATATTACGAACAAATTCACTCGGCGTTGCGTAGAGGCTTCCATCCCCTGAGTTTTCATTGATAAAGTTTTTTAGTTCATCTGTTAATGATAGGTTGAGACTAGTAGACATTCGAAGATTCTCTTTACTGTATAGCTTTATTTTATTTTTAATGACGTTATTTGTCAAATATCGCCATTAGCGAGCTTTTAACCTCGTATAAAACATCGAAAAACAAGGGGGGTGGCAACTAAAAAATAGCGGTATTTATGTGCTGTAAAACTCCAAAACAATTAAGTTGATAACTCTATTTCTGATATTCTATCGGCTAGTGAATTTTAACAATTTTTAGGATTTCAAATGAAAACAATTGAAAGAATCTTCGAGAGCTTTTTATGGAA
>JALSLS010000451.1 GCA_026988195.1 Methylomonas sp. | reverse complement strand
GCCATGTTTGATCCTAATTAAATGGTTACAACCACCCTATTGTAGCAGATTGCTACAATAGGGTCCCCGTTAAACGCTAAAACCACGGTACTGTTGCTATTTTACTGAGCCCAAAGGTGTCAAACTCACCTTTTATTGGTCGCTCAATCACCTCTCCAAACTGAATATAGCGCCTATGTTTATGACCATTTGAACTGCTATCTAATTCAAGGTAAGGGTTATCTAACCCCGTTGCATACATTTTGGCTTTATATTGTTTTTCATATTCTTTCACCTCATCTTGAGTTTTCAAAACACCTTGTGCCTTTTGATACTGAACTCTTTTTTCAAGCTTTTTGAGGTTCATCGTAGGTTGTTTTCGGCTAACAATCCTATAACCAGCAACTTGGCTGGGTACTGCTTGTATTTCTGACACATCACAATAACCACTCAAACCACCCAACCAATTTATGTCTTGTAGTTCTGCGAGGTTCTTATCCGTGCCATGCAACCGGATAACATTACCCAACTTGATTTTATATTGGGGAAAGCTGATACCGATATCCGTTGAGCTTAGAGAGGACAGTGCTTTATGAAGTTTGCTATAAACTTTATTACGAATAAAGTAAATTGGGACATCGTCATCTGGCACTATCTTTATATCAAGATAATGCTCCATCACTGTTTCTCTCCAAATACACCGCCTCGCACTAAAACAGCCATCACAAAATGCTCTTCTTCTGGTGACTCTAATTGTTCACCTTGTGAAAAACGATCAAATAATGAAAAGAAGTCCTTTTTCTGTTTTGGTTGTCTATAAGCCCGACCAAGGTTGGTAACAGCACCATATGGATCTATCGATATAGCTCTTTGGTGTTGTTCAAACTCTGGATACCATGTATCAATGGTTCGTATTGCATTACCAATTTTTTGAGAATGCATAGCTGCAACTTGATTGACTTGATAAAGGATTTTACTTTTTCCTTCTTTGCTATTGTTTTTATCAAGCACCAGTTCTTCACTTGGGTATACATCTTGTGATTTTCCTACTTTTGCAAAAGCATTAACCTCTAATAATAGAAATTCATTTTCACCTGATAATGTGCTGGCAATTAACTCAGCAAGCTCATTTATTTCAGCAGAACTATTTTCAAAGTTCTGAATATTAAATTCTAGGCTATTAAAGACCCAGTTCTTTGAAATATCACTATTCAGAACATTAATGTGTACTTCAACATTTTCACTGCCTACACGATTCCGCCAAAAAAAACGACCGTTTGCCAAATTACAGGCATATCGTTTTGAAAGCTCTGAAAAACCATGCTGAGTGATGTAATCAGAAACGGCCTTAGAATATGTTTGATTAAATCCTTCATGGTTACAGGCTGATGGATTTTCTACGCCGCTTAATACTTTTAAGGTAAAGTTGAGTTTTAAGGTGTCCTGATCGGGTGTTAATGCACAGCTATCGACCGTTTGTAGGTTTGCACTTTCTATTTTTGCATCAACTTTCCCTTCGTCAGATTTTTTAAGTCGATTAGAAATAGTGCCTCGTACCGATTTTTCTTGTAACTTTAAAGGTTCTGCCTGATTGCTTCTATTATCCCAAGTTGTTCCATACATTAGGCCATCAGAGGGTACTAATTTCTTTTCAAATGCTAGAACGGATGCGGGTATCTTACTCATAATTTACTTTCCTCTTGTTTAATTGAATAGTTGTTTTGACAAAGATATAAATCATTGTCTTGGTATTCTTGATAGCGCCAAATCATTTCATCAACAGTCTCAAAATGGTATGGCATTTTAAATTCACCTAAAGTAACGACACTTTCTGCAAATCGGTGGGGGGTTGTTTCATCACGGGTATTGTTTACTTGTCCTAAATCACTTATTCCTTGGTAGCCAATGGCTATCGGAACAATCCAGCCCGCTTCTTTTTTGTATGCCTTACTTCTAGTAATTTTACTATTCTCATCTACTTCAATATCAGTGGTAGTTTTTAAATAATCGAGCATGGCATCAATTGCATCGTTGCCATCCTTCATTGACGTTTTCATCAGATCTTGACGCGTGACTAAACAAAAACCAGGCATTAAGTATTTGGTAATCTCTCTAGGCTTGTTATTATCAACTTCTTTATGCTGGCTTGATTTAAAGCTTATAATATCGCCACTGGCAATTTTCATGGTGTGCAGCTTGTTATCAATTAAAGCAGTGAACTTTTTATGATCAATTAAGCCTAGCTCACATTCTATTGCAATCGTTACTTCCATATCACAGCGAGCTTCTTCGATAAATGATGGTCTTTTCCCCAATTTATCGAGTGGGTTGCTGGTTGCTATGATTGAATTAACGTAATCACCTTTACCTTTGTAGGTTTGCAAATCCAGCTCTAGGCAACTCACAATGATCCCAGTAAATTTAACGCCCTTAAACTCTGTATTTATTAATTTACGTTCTAATGCATGTATGAAACCTAACCATGCAGTCATTGCCGGAAATCCAATAGTGTAAGGGCTGGATAAGGCGTTGGCATTATGAATTTTTATATTGGGAATAAGCAATAACTCCTTCATTTTAATAACTCCTGTTCCTCTTTAAGGATTTTTTTGATTTGCGCTATATCATCATCGCCCAGTAACTTGTTATCCTTGGTTGACTGCTTGTAATTGCCAATAAACCAGTTAGCAAAATAGCTTTGTACTTTAGTTAAATAATCTTGATTTTTTTTATCATCATTTCTTATTCCTGCATATTGTTCGTCTAGCCATATTTTTTGCCAAGATTCCAAGCCAGTATAAGTTTCGCTATCAGACCAGCCGTCATCGATTTCTCGAATATTATCAATTAGTCTTTTGAGCTTGGCGATAGAGTTCAGTACAATGTCATCACGCATATCTCTAACGTCTTTATTGTTCTTGCGCCAACTTAAAACTTTATGAAATTGCTCAAAATCATTTTTAAATAAACCGCTCCATAAACAGTCATTGAAAAAATCTGTTTTCGGCGGTTGTGTTCGACGTTTTTCTAATGTGGGTGGCATTGACGAAAGTAATAAACTTACACCTCCATTTTGAGCATTTAATGTACTAATATTTTGCGCTTGAGTTCCCCCATATCCAATCGAGGTTAAATCATACAGATCTGTAATTTTGCCATTTATTTCTGTTGGGTTTGCTTTTTTTAATTCTTCTCTTAAAGTACGGTTTTCTTCAGAAAAACGTAAATCATTTATTTTCTGTTTCAATTTATAAATAATCCCCGATGCATTAAGAATAGAGAGCAAATGGTAGTCATCAGCCACGGGGAAATAGACTTGTTTTAGCTTTTCACTGGTTTGATCTAAATCAGAGTGTTTGATTTGCATCAAGCCATCTCTTATATTCTCAAATTTAGTATTGGCTGTTTCGAGTTGCTGTTTAATCAGGTCAGAGTTTTGCTCTAAATGTTGCAATAAAGTTTTGTCATCTTGCAATCTAACTCTTAAAAACTTTTCAACATCTAATGCGGCGGCATTACCAAATACATCAAGCTCAAGCTCAACCTCAACATTGCCTGAACGCAATAAACCATCACACTCTTTTTTAGCATCTGCGATAATGCTACTAGCTTTAGCATTAGGATGAACGAATTTAGCAGGGTGCGAGGTGATGGATAATTGCTTTGCACGTTGTGAGGCATCAATTAGCCAGCTTTCAAGACTGTATTTTTCTAGCGCCTCTTGAGCAAACCCTTGCTTGTCTTCATCACTGGAATTAGCTTTAGTGCTTTTCTTTATATAGTCTTGTTTTTTGTTTTCCAAAAATTCTGTAATCGCTTTATCTAGCATAATTAGTCCTATTTAAATCGTATGTTTTTTTACAACTAAACCTAATTGCTCATTGTAAATAAATTGTTGGTTTTCTAATGGTTCGCCATAAGTTGGTAAATTTATTTCCCCATAAATCAACGCTGTTTTTTCCAAGTCTAATCCTAGTCTTTTAGTATGTGCTATTAACAAACTGACATAATCCCGTTTAAACCATAAGTTTTGCATTTCAAGATCGGAAAGAAAATTAAGTTTAATATTGTCTTTGGCTACCTCAACTGTATTGCCTCGCTCTCCTTTTTCTAAATAAGTGTTATCAGCTGTTAAAAACACAGTCATATCTTGACTTTTGTCACCTCTAAATCTTACATATTGCTGAGGCATTGCCGTCAACCACCAATCACTGTCTAGCCAGCCTTGCATTGATTCAGGGCCTTTTGATTGGTGGTTAGTTAATAATTGATGAATAACTTTATGCTCTAAATCGGCTAATTCAGATGAATTTGTTTTTTGAATTCTATGGGTTGCATGTAGCTTTTCAGCCAATTGCTGCGTATCGACTAATTTATTCAAATCGTAGCTTGTTAAGTCATCTTTATCGTTTTGATAGCCTGGCCATTTAAAAGCAATCTTTTTCCCCTCCGTCTTTAAAGCTCGGTAGTTATATTTCATAATGGCAATATTGGGCTCGTTCACCTCTTTCTCTCTATGCCTAAGTACTCGACCCGCTAACTGGATAAAAGATCGATAGGAAGAAGGTTCTATAACTGCCCAATCAAAGTCATGGTCTCTACCCACTTCTTCTACGGGTGTGGCAACAAGTACAAAGATGATGTTTTTTGCTTCTGAATGATCAATATGCGCTCCGATCACCTCATCTTCCAAGATATGTTCATCACCCTCATTGCGTTTTAATATTTTATCCAAGTATTTTTCTTGTTCGTGGCGCATTAATAAGACTTGTCTGGAGTGGTATGCCATTGTTTTTATTTCAACGTCTTCTGAGCAGTTATTTTCTAAAAGATACTTTGTTAAATCAACACACGGTTTGATATTGGCCATGCGTACAACTCCAATACTAATATTTTTATCTGTTTTAGCATCCACAAAATGATGGTGTTTATGCTTTTCTAATACTGCTTGTTTTATTGCAGTAAAATACTCGTTTATATTGGTACTGCACTGAGCAATATTCGCTTTGCGTTTTACGGGTTGTTTTGCAAGGTTTTTTATACGCTTATCGATATATTTATTATGTTGTTTCTTGTAATCTTCCTTATTGCTAACGGTGAGCACCTTGGTTTCAAACTCATCTATCCAGGCACAGCCGACAGGCACTTTCTTACCTCGCATTTTTGCAAATATATCCCATCCCGATTGATAAACGTTAAAATAACCTTCTGCCAAGTCTGGCGGAATCGTTGCCGATGAAATCATTACTTTTCTACCTAACATCCCTGCAAGATGAATGAGCCGCCCTATTGCTATTAAATCTGTATTGTCAAAATCATCAATTTCATCAATCACTAAATCAGATGACATCAAGCGTAGGGTCGGTAAAATATATCGGCCTCCCCGTATTACTTCTGTTGTTTGAATAATATGGTCAATCGTACAAGTAAGCACAGGGGCATATAAAAACTGCCTATGTTTAGAGCTTTTTAATACGGTATCTAAGCCTTGCTCTGGAAAGTCTTCACTAAAGATCAATTCATTATCTAATAGACTGGTACTTGATTCAGACCCCGTATTATTTTTTTGTTCATGCAAATCAACAATTGCTTTCGAACCAATTAATACCGCTAATTCATCATCTTTTAAACCAATTTTGTCTTTGTATTCATCCCCTGTTTGTAGTGTCAGTGTCCTTAATCCTAATGCTAAAATATATCGTAAGCTTTCTTCATTTGCTGAAAGGGACTGCATGATTTTTGCATTGGCAAAGGTTTTCCCTTTACCCGTTGAAGCCATATTGACTGCAAAAAAACCAAACTGGTGCTTATTTAAGTCTTTTTCTTCTCGCTTCCACTTTTTTACATTACTTGCTGCATCATCTTGCCACTTGTATTTCTTGGGGCTTTTTTTACTGATTTTATTATTATTTTTTACACGAATATCTTGATTAAAGACTCCTTCAAATTGTGGAAGTTTTTTAATATTTATTTTTGCTTGTTTGGCAACACCCACTAAGTGTTCATCAAGCTGTTGTTTCAGATTGTTTTGGTGATCGGTATTAGCAAATAGCTTTACACTGCTATGCCAACCTGGGTTCTTAGCTTGTGAAGAATAGTAATGATCAGCTAACATCAAACACATTCGAGAATAACTGATCGCAGGTCTAAGTGATTGTGATTGAAACAAGATTTGAATATGCGACAATAGATTTTTTAGTTTGATAGCGTAACTTTTTATCTGTTGTTGCCACTCAATTGATTTGCTCGGTAATTCTGCACATTTAAACCATTCTTTAAAGTCTGTCTTTTCTTTTGTATTTTCATAGCCCCAGACAGGTGAAATTAAACTAAACAGCTTTGATAGATTTATTTCTTTTTCGGCATATTTTTTTTCATATATTGGCAATTTGTGATGGGTAAGAATTAGCCAGGCTATTATGCTTGCCACGGGTGGTAAATTATCTAAAGGGTTAGCAAGAGCATTAACATTAAGTGTGGCTATTTTTTTATGTATTTCATCACTAATTAAATAGTTGAGCCATTCTTCATCGCTTTTATTATCAATAATAGCGATAAGAAATAATATTGAAACCCACTCATGCCTAAGTGGATCGCTTTGTGTTTTATTTTTCCCTTTTAGTTTATTTTGAAACAACACTGTTGCTTTTCCAAAATCATGTAAAAGGGCTGAGAAGACAGTCAATGCTTCAATCATAGGCAAAAACTTCCAATCTTCTTCATTAGATGATTTTAAAATATTTTGCTGTGTATAATTCACAGGTACAATTCCCTCAGTATTAAATTTGTCTTGCTTGCCCACCACCCATAAAAATTCACTGCGACTACGGCTTCTAATCCAATGACAAGACACCGCTGTATTTTTAGTCGCCGTTTTTCTTAATAATTTTTTAACCGCTT
>JALSLS010000450.1 GCA_026988195.1 Methylomonas sp. | reverse complement strand
ATATTGAACCCTCATGGTATTTCACTCCTTTTTATGCCATTTTAAGAGCAGTGCCTGATAAATTTGCAGGTGTTATTGCAATGGGTGGTTCTATTGTTGTATTTTTCTTATTACCTTGGCTAGATAGGTGTGAAGTTAAGTCTATCCGCTACCGAGGCGGCATCTTTAAAAAAGCGCTTGCCTTATTTGTTATCAGCTTTATTGCTCTTGGTTACCTAGGAACACAACCTGCAACACCAACATTAACCTTGTTTGCTCGTTTCTTTACGGTCATCTATTTTGCTTTTTTCCTATTAATGCCTATTTATACACGCTGGGAAAAAACTAAACCTGTTCCAACAAGGTTAACTCACGAAGCAGATGCAGAGGAAAAATACAGCGCCCTAGTTGATGCTTTTGAAGAAATGACAATTCATGAACCCCTTAAAACAAGCTGGGGAGCGACTGCATTTCCTGTGTCACCTAATAAAACAGGCATCAAACACGTAGCATCTCGCTTACTAAAAAAACTAAAAGAGAGCTTTGAGTGATTATGAAAAAAATATTATATACATTATTACTTTTATTACCCCTGAGCTCCTTTGCTGCTGGAGGTGTTAAATTAAAACATGTTGACGTGGATCTGGAAGATTTTGCCTCAATACAAAAAGGTGCGAAGCATTATGTTCAATACTGCTTAGGTTGTCACTCTGCAAAATATATGCGTTATAAACGTATTGCCATGGATTTGGAGATTGATGAAGACATTGTATTAGCTGAAATTGCTCCGGAAGGCGCCAACATTTATGACCCCATGCTTACAGCAATGAATGGGCATGATTCAAAAAAATGGTTTGGCACCAATCCTCCGGATTTATCTCTAATCTCTAGAGTACGAGGACCTGATTGGTTATACACATACTTAAAAGGTTTCTATACTGATAAAAGTAAACCTTTTGGATCAAACAATACTGTGTTTAAAGATGTCGGCATGCCCAACATGCTTTGGAAGTTACAGGGTGAACAAGTCGCCGTTATGGAAAGATCTCATGGTGATGATGTTATTTCATACCTAAAAATTGAAACTGAAGGCACATTATCACGTAGAGAGTTTGATCAATTTGTAACTGAACTCGTTAACTTTTTAGTTTATGTTGGTGAACCAGTCCAACTGGAAAGACAGCGTTTAGGTAAATATGTGATATTTTATCTACTCATGTTTTGTGTCATTGCTTATTTACTGAAAAAAGAATACTGGAAAAATATTAAACATTAAACCAGCTTTCACCCAAAAACCTAACACAAGGAAGTGCTTAGGCAACCAGCAACAAATAACCCACCCACCTTACTGGCTTTTTTATCCCTGCTCAAACCATCTCAATCGTTACGTAGCTGGCTATGCGCCTCTTGAGATAGTTTGATCAGAAACAAAAAATCTGCGCAATCTGGGTGGGTTATTTATTGCCAGTTGCCTTAGGTTTCCCGCATCAAAACCGCACAAACTGTAGTTCATCATTATTTTTAGTTGATGAATTATTTTCAAACAACACCCTTCCAGAAAACCTCATTATCGTACGCTGTATAGTGGATCCCAATATTTAGGCCAATAGGTGGAGAAATAGCATTTATAGCCATTTTTTTGTCAGGACTATTTATAATTTAGCTATAAAACCGGCTGGGATTATTGTATTTTTAATTAATGATATAAATGGCTATGAACAATACTCAGGTTACAGATTGAATTAAACCCCAATGCCATTAAGTTTAGCTTCAAAAGTAGGATGGGCAAAGGAGGTACGACGTGCCCATCAATATGGCATCAAGCTGAATTGATGGGCACGCTATCGCTTTGCCCATCCTACATTATCCTTAGCTTAATGGCATTGGATTAACCCTCACTTAATTACCCCAACCTGAGTTTAGTTCACAGCCATAATGGTATATAGGTTATGCTTGTTTTTGCTTTATATTTTAGGGTAATTGAGTAGAGTAAGGGGTTTCTATCTTTTTGTATGAAATATCCCAATAGGTGGAAAATTGCTTTGTTTGGAGCTAGTTTCCAGCTTAGCTACTTAATACCGTAATACATAGAAATATTTTCCAGCTATAGTAGTCATTAGTCTGGATTTTTCTATTTATTGATAATATTATGTAGATAAAAATCTGCATTGAGGTAGATTTAATATGAGTTATTTAAAGCGAAAATCAGAAGTATTCAAACGTTCAAAAAAATTAATGGCAATTCTTTTATCTGGCATTGGTTTGTGGATCACCGGCACTTTCATCCTTACTTATTACTTTAAATCTACTAATATTACTTTTGGGTATGGCCTTTTTGTTTTTGGAGTATTATGGTTTTTTATTCGCATGGTTCAGTCCCCCTTACTGTGCTCAAAGTGTGATTTTCATTTAGAGGACATAGTAATAACTCTAGGTAAAGAGGCTGAAAAAGGGTTTTGTCCAAAGTGTGGAAATAGAATCGCATAAACTAATTTTCGGGGTCAGTTCTAACATTCATAGATTTTTTGAAATGTTAGAACTGAACATCCCTAATGGCTTTTTCTCACTTTTCAAAAGAGCCATTATGTATATAAAGAAAAGAAAAAAACAGAGCAACTTTCAATATTTGAAGCTCAAGCAAAGTATAAAGAGCATAGCCAAAAAATCTAAACTATTAACTATTAACTATTAACTATTAACTATGGAGTATCAGTGAAAGGTATCTCAATAAACGGCTCAAAGTTACATGATATAAACATGCCATTAGAGCCTTATAATTGTGGCGTTATAGCGTCTTTACGCTACCCAAAGGAGCGTATGGATTTTGAGCGTTCGGAAGATGGCAGTGTTAAACTAACAGTCCCCACACCCTTGGTTTTAGAAATGTATAGAACTGGTGTTTTACCACAAGATGAAAACCAAATATTTCCAATTTGTATCAGTGGTAAATCAATTGGTGCGTATAGGGTTGAAAAATTATTGTATTCAAACGATCACAGCGATGTTGTAATCATCACTTTTCAAAGGTAAAAAGCAACCAATGGGGTCGGGTCACCAATGGGATGTTCAAGTCTTGTCTTTTGCCTAAATAAATATTTGGGTCAGAGTAAAATTAAAACCTAACCAAGAATACAACAGACTACCGAACAGCCAACATGTTTTACAAGTGTTGTGGTTTATCAAACCCCTTCATTTTATCTAAGTTCAGTAGTAGGCCATTCGGTATCCGCTGGTTAAAATGTTATGTATTTAGTAGTGATAACGCAATTGAGCAATCAAAATATTATCATCCGTTACTTTATATACAATTCGATGTTCACCATTGATTCGTCTTGACCAAAAACCAGATAAAGCATGCTTTAATGGCTCAGGCTTGCCAACGCCTTCAAAAGGGTTTCGTTGACTATCCTTAATCAATAAATTAATTCTTTTTACCATAGCTTTATCGGTTTTTTGCCAGTAACGGTAACTATCCCATGCTTTAGGAGCAAAAATAAGGTTCATTCAATTAGTTCTCGTTCAATACCTTTGCCTGACTCAAGTGATGCAATTGAGTCAAGTAAATTTCGGGCATTAGCTGGGGAACGAAGTAAATAGGCTGTTTCCTCCATAGCTTGATAATCTTCTAAGGACAGCATAACGACAGGAGACTCACGTTTTCTGGTAATGATTATTGGGGTATGATCATTACAAACCTGTTCCATCGTTTTTGATAAGTTTGCCCGAACGGCAGTATAACTTATAGTATCCAAAAAAACCTCGTCATTAATTAAGTACAGATAAATGTACACAGAGTATAATTGCACAAAATAGAAAAATCCAGCTGACCGTTGGCTGTTAAAAAAATTCTTTATAGCCGTCAAGGAAAGTTAAAAATGATAAAAAGTGAATTTGCCATTGGCTTGGAGTTTTACACAGCAACAGGAAAGTGGCGTTGTACTGATATTGGTTCAAGGGTTATTGTTGCAATCGAACTTAATCAAGAAGATAAAAGAAATTATATTGGCCCACCTTATTCTATCTGTGAATGTGTATTCGATGAAAATGATTTTGGAGGTTGCGCCCTCACCTTTAGCGAATTTGAAGACGATAATAATAGCTCAATTAAAATATCAACATTAGATGACTTACACTCCGCCTTATTGTTCGTAAGTTCATCAGGCTACGGAGAAAATACCGCAATTTATGATAAGAAAACAGGTGAAATATATTTGCGTTCTGACCTAGCAGGTATTGACGAATTCGAAGAAAATTGTGAATCTGAGTATGATGGAAATATTCATATTAAAATACCCCGTAAAAATGATCTTGATTTAGGGCGCAATCTTGTTTTTGAATTTGTACAAAAATATTTACCTGAAGATGAAGATACTATTTCCAAAATATTTCATAGAAAAAGAGCATATTCAAAATTTAAAGATTTTCTAGACTCAAAAGATGCATTACAAAAATGGTATGATTTCGAAAATTCAAGGGAACTAGAAGCGCTTAGACATTGGTGTCAAGAAAATAGCATCAAGGTAAGGTAGTCGAAGTTATGGGGAATAGGACAAAATTTTCAGCTAAGGAACGCGCACGAAATAAGCCGAGCAACAGGCTCCTGTTTTCCTTGAAGGTCACTCTGCCTTTAAACAGCCAAAAACTGCTTTAAAATATGAAAGTGATCTTCAAAAAGTTGTTCTTCCATGCTGTTTAATTTATCAATAGCAACCCATACCACTTCTTGCAGATCATCCGCTGCCTTAATATCTGGAAATACCTCTACTGTTAAATCAAAAAAGTGTGCGTGGGTAATAAATCGCCCACGACAGGATCGGTTTGGGTGGTCAAATACTTTGACTGATTTAAAATCATTCAATAGCCTTTTATGAGTTAAACTAATTTCAGTTTCTTCTTTTAACTCTCTTAAAGCAGTATGTAAAACACTCTCATGCTGCTCAACAAACCCACCGGGGATAGCCCATAAACCTCTTCCAGGGTGATATTTTCGCTTTCCCAGTAGAACATGACTGTCCATTTTAACAACAGCATCTGCGGTGCTAAAAATCACATCATATGGACTTCCCTTCCACAGTGCCTTTTGTTGTTTTATTTTGGCGTGTTCTTTAACCAACTCTGTATATTCAGGCCTTGATGACCAAGCTTTTAGAAACTGTTTTACGGGAGGTAAAATTAAATCATTAACAGATGAGAGTGAGGTATCAATATTTTCTGCTTCAAAATAAAGGGCTCTCATCTGTGATGCATTTATTTTATAGGTTGATTCAATTCCCACATAGCCCCAGCCATCAAAACTATCTAAATAGTAAGTATCCTTATCACCTACTTTTTTATGTCCAACTAACACCACGTCGTCTGATGAATACTCACTGACGATACGCTTAACTTCTGCGTTCCATTTCTGATCATTATAATAATCCCGAATTGGACAGCATTCTACCCGCTGTTTCTCATCCTCAGTTAAGGTTGAGAGAATCATCTCTTTACGTTCTTGCCAATTAAAAGGGTTTTTAGGACTTCTTGCCTGAAAAGATGACCCTAAAATAACAACGACCTGATCTGCAATTTCTAAAGCTTTACGCTTTAATAATTCATGCCCTGCATGTGGAATTTGGTGACGGCCAATAATAACCGCTAATTTATAGTGGTTCATCGTTTTCCCTTTTCTACTCTTCTGCTTGTTTGTTCAAAAACTCCAGCATATCTTCATTTTGCACTCGGTGATAAATATCCTCTACAGGCAGTGTTAATGCTATAGATTCAAAAGTCACTTCATCCCCCAAATAATAATGTTTAGATTGCCAACCTTCACTTCGCCTAATCACTTCAACATCAACAAAATCTTGCTCTATCAATACATATTCTTGCAAGCTGGGAAGATTAAGATAGGCTCTACGTTTAATGGTTTGATCCACTCTACGCGTTGACTTTGACAATACTTCAACAATAATGATTGGTTTTTCAGTAAAATAAGGTTGAGACTCATCAAAATCACAATCAACGGTCACATCGGGGTAAAAGAAATTTAACCCCACTTTTACTTTCATATCTGAGCCAAAAGGCTCACAAGGTAAATTTTTTAAATGTTGCCTAATTTCTGCATAAACATTTCCAGAAATCCGCTCATGATTAGCATGTGCACCAGCCATGGCATAAGCATATCCATCAATTAACTCATGCTTCACTTCACTTGTTAATTCACCCTGCAAATACTCTTCTGTACTAAGAGAACTTGTTTGTATAACGGTTGACATAATTTATTACTCCAAAAAATCACAGCGGCTTTGGTAGAAAGTATTGCAAAGTATTATACTGTATCAATTCCAATCTTCATTAGTCATCATTATGAGCCAAAACACTGTTACCGAGCAACTGACCCAAGCCGGTCAAAAAATTGAACATGATTCCTTTGCTATTGTGGATAACGAGGTAGGCACTCACTGTTATACTGATGCGCAATGGAATATTGTGCGTAGGATGATTCATGCAACTGCTGATTTTGAATTTAATGGCTTAGCTCGTTTTCACCCTCAAGCGGTCGAGGCCGGGTTAACCGCTATTTTGGCAGGTGCTCCCATTGTGGCTGATGTAGAAATGATCTGCGTGGGTTTATCTAAGCCTCGTTTAAATCATTTTGGCGTTAGTACCCATCACTTTATTTCTGATGCTGATGTTATTACTCAAGCTAAAGCAGAAAATACCACACGAGCCGTTCAAGCCATGCGAAAAGCACATAAAGCAGGCTTATTAGAAGGCAGCATTATTGCCGTCGGAAATGCCCCTACCGCTTTATTGGAAGTTATTCGTTTAATAAAACAAGATAAGCTAAAGCCTGCATTAATTGTTGGTATGCCTGTTGGTTTTGTTTCAGCGGCTGACTCTAAGGCTGAGCTTGAGTTATTAG
>JALSLS010000449.1 GCA_026988195.1 Methylomonas sp. | reverse complement strand
TAGTTTTAACAGCTCATCAACTGTTCTCATACCTGCCATACCATTACCGATAAGGACTAATTTTTGTTTCATTATTAAAAAGGTTTTATAAAGCGTATAAGTAGAGTAAGGAACGTGTATGGAATAACTTCCCGAAATTATAAC
The DNA here is from genome assembly GCA_026988195.1 of Methylomonas sp. Classification (GTDB taxonomy): domain Bacteria; phylum Pseudomonadota; class Gammaproteobacteria; order Methylococcales; family Methylomonadaceae; genus QPIN01. The sequence continues at coordinate 6,777 of JALSLS010000449.1, read as the reverse complement.
GTAGGATTTTTGTTTCAAGTGGAATGATCTCATGAGGCGCATAGCAAGCTACGCAACGAATGAGATCATTCCATCTGGAGCAAAAAGACAAGTTAGAAATTGGTAAGTTGTTTCATGCACATTCCTAAACAAGGGGGCTAACCTGTCCATCTAGCATTGCGTTTGATGGGCACGCTATCGCTTTGCCCATCCTAGATTTAGTGGTTTTTTTCAGAAAGGTAAATGTTAATTACTTTACTTCAATCATTTCAACCGTGCCATCTTCCAAGACTTCAACCATATGTCCTGATGGCTCATTCAAGAAAACAATCACCATTAAGAATACAAAGGCAGCTGTTCCAGCAATGGTCATAAAGAAAATATCGGTTGAGACAAAGGAGAATACGGTTAAAAAGGCTAACCCACCGACATTACCATACGCACCCACCATACCAGCAAATTGACCTGTCATTCGTCGTTGAATTAATGGCACCATAGCATATACAGCACCTGATCCTGCTTTAGAAAAGATACCCGCTAAAATAGTCGTTGCAACAACCATCCATAAAGCCCAATCTGTCGTTACCGTACTGAGCAAAAAGAAACTAAACGCAGCACCACTGGTGACGATTCCTAGAGTGATTTTACGACCAATTTTGTCACTTAACCAACCTCCTGCAGGTCTTGCAAATAAATTAATGACGGGGTAAATACCCGCTAAAACACCCGCTAAAATAGGTTCTACATTAAAAGTATCTACATAATACAGAGGCAACATTGATACAACCGCTAGCTCAGCACCAAAAGTTAACATATAAGCTAAGTCTAAAATGGCTATTTGTTTAAATGCATAACGTTGTATTTCGGGTACTTGCGTTGCAAAAATGGGTTTATTAACTTGGATAATTTTCCAAACTTGAAAAATATATAAAATAGCTAATATTGCATAAATAGCATAGGCCACTGTTTCATCAATCCAGTGCATTTTTGCTGATAATTTCCATGTTAGAACACTTAAGGCAATGTACATAGGAATGTTCATTAGAATATAGAGCAATAAGTCACCCTTACTGGTCACTTCTAGTGCGCCCATTTTTTTTGGCTTAAAGTAGGTTGAACCTTTAGGCGTATTAGAAACACTAAAATAATAAATTACACCATAAACCATCGCTATTACCCCCGTAATACCGATTGCATAACGCCAGCCATTTTCGGCTCCAAAGTAAACAGCAATAGAAGGTAAAATAATCGCTGCACCTGCAGAACCAAAGTTACCCCAACCACCATATATACCTTGAGCAATACCTGTTTGTCTTGCTGGGAACCACTCAGAAATCATCCGAATACCGACCACAAAGCCTGCACCTACAAATCCAGATAAAAAACGTACAATAGCAAGTTGCTGATAGGTTTGAGTAAATGCAAACCCTATACTAATCAACCCACCTAAAATAAGAATAGAAGAGAATAATTGTTTAGGGCCATATTTATCAACCAGCATACCGACCACTATTCGAGCAGGAATAGTTAGAGAAATATTTAAAATTAACAGTATTTTGACTTGTTGGTCAGTCAAGTGCATGGCATCACGAATCACCACCATCAACGGCGCATGTGCAAACCAGACCATAAAGCTTAAAAAGAAAGCAAACCAAGTTAGGTGTAGCGTTTTAATTTCTGGTTTATTAAAGGCTAATAAATTTAATTTATTAGAAGACATTGAGTATTCCTTATTTAACTAAAACAAATCACTACCACACAACAAAGCATTAATTGTGCCAATAAAAATTACGTTCTAATTAATAGTTACAGTTCATATGCATAGAAAAAAATAAAGCTATATTACAGTTAGTTTAAAGCGGCATAACTCGAATAAAAACATGCTCTTCTTTAACTATTCGCACTCTATTGGTGCGATTACATTAAGAAAAGTCATCCACTTTAATAGCCTTATCCCTTGCTCTATTAGCCTCTCCAATTAAAACTAGCTCATCTTTACTGATAATATGTTTTTCATACGCCTGTTTTAAAACTGTTTCTATTCCACCTTTTTGTAATTGTTGTTTTTTTTGGGCAAACTTAATTTTTTTCTCTACAGCTGAGGCCGCCAAAACGGCTTTAAAAGCACATTCAATTCTACCGGTTGCATCATCTTCAAATTCATTAATATAAATACCTTGAGTTAGGCGGTTTCGTGTATCTGTATCACTTAGTAAAATTTTAGCTGTTTGATGAATTAAGCTGTCATTTGTAGTGAGACTCGGTTTTCCCATAGGATATATTAGCAATTTAAGTCCCATAACTAACGGCTTAAGGGGTAACAATTGCAGTAAAACCAATATTGATTGTTGAGCTTGCATAAGGGTTGACTGACAAGCCCAATGAACTAACGGTAAGTCATCTTTAGGAAAACCTTGATCCTGATAAAACTTTAAAACGGTAGAACAGAGATATAAATGACTAAGTACATCAGCAAAATGTCCAGAAATACGTTCCTTACGTTTTAGAGTTCCACCAAGAACAATAATGGCATAGTCAGCGAGCAGAGCGAAAATGGCACTAAACTGCGCTATTTGTCTAAAATATTTCTTAGTATTTTTATCACCAGGCACTTTAATAAACCTTGCGCCACTTATCCCCAGCCAAAAGCAAGACACCTTATTATGCATAATATGTCCAATATGCTTGAATAAAACAGTATCAAATTGCTGTAATGCTTTTTCTGTGTCTGGATTATTTAAAGCACTTAACTCTTGATAAATATAAGGATGACAACGCATTGCTCCCTGTCCAAAGACCATCATAGTTCGAGTTAAAATATTAGCCCCTTCTACCGTAATACAAACGGGAATCACTTGATAAATACGCCCTAAATAATTGTTAGGACCTAAGCATATCCCTGCGCCCCCTTGTATATCCATTCCATCATTAACAACTCGACGCATACGTTCTGTTAGCTCATATTTAATAATGGCTGAAATAACCGAGGGTTTTTGTCCTTCATCCAATGCAGCAGCGGTAACGGTTCTTGCTGCATTAATAATATAAGTCTCACCTGCAATACGTGATAAAGGCTCTTCTACCCCTTCAAATTCACCGAGTGGAAGGTTAAACTGCTTTCTAATACGCGCATAAGCTCCGACATTACGACTTGTAAATTTTGTGGTTCCTGCACTTAAAGCAGGTAAAGAAATAGCTCTACCTGTCGCCAAGGATTCCATTAACATTTTCCAACCCTGACCTGCCTGCTCAATACCGCCTAAAATCCAATCGATTGGAATAAAAACATCCTTACCTTGGTTTGGGCCATTTTGAAAAGCTGAATTTAAAGGAAAATGCCGGCTCCCAATCGTTATTCCTGGTGTGGTTGAGGGTATAAGCGCCACGGTAATACCCCTATTTTGTTTCTTGCCAATTAAATGATCAGGGTCAAATAACTTAAATGCTAAGCCTATAACGGTGGCTATAGGACCTAAAGTTATATATCTTTTCTCCCAGTTCAACATAATACCCAAGACCTTTTCTTTACCGTCAAATTGGCCATAGCAAATTATGCCTGAGTCGGTGATTGAACCTGCATCACTTCCCGCATTAGGACTTGTTAATGCAAAACAAGGAATTTCCTTACCCATTGCTAGTCGGGGTAAATAATAGTCTTTTTGTCTCTGGGTTCCATAAGCTAACAACAGCTTCGCCGGGCCTAATGAATTTGGAACCATAATAGTGACAGCCGCTGAGCCACTCCTACTAGAAATTTTCATCACCACTTCGGAATGTGCAAAATTAGAAAATTCCAGCCCTCCATAGCGTTTCGGGATAATCATGCCACAAAATTTCTGCTGTTTTATGTATTCCCACACCTCAGCTGGTAAGTCTTGTCTATTATGAGTAATATCCCAGTCATTTAACATGCTACATAATGTTTCTACTGGGCCATTAATAAACGCTTGCTCTTCCTTTGTTAATTTGGCTTTGGGTAAATCCAATAATACATTCCAGTCTGGGTTCCCTGAAAATAATTCAGCATCCCACCAAGTATTACCTGCTTCAAGTGCCTCTTTCTCGGTCTGAGACATTTCAGGCAAAACAGAGTGCATCCATAAGAAAACCTGTTTACTGATTATCTGGCTGCGTAAAAAGGGGATATTGATAAGTAACGCAATAACAAAATAAATACTCCACAAATAAGGTGTGAAATTTTGAAAATTATAGGCCATTAACAAAACGCCCGTAATAACCGTACTTTTTAGTAAAGTTACACGCTGGTAAATAATAAACATGATCACTATAAAAAATAGACTAAACCAAATCATGATATTTCCCCTTAAATAACTCTCTATTTACCTCTACGAGACTATGGAAGTATTAGCTTTTAGCTCCCTTCTTTGGAAAAGGGGGGCTGGGGGAGATTTTATTATAAAATCCCCCTCAATCCCCCTTTTCCAAAGGGGGAGGTCAAAAAAAACATACTTTCATAGTCCCCTGCGCTCACCATTATTACTGTTTATATTCAATTCCTTAATGGCTTTCCTGTCTGCAACATATGTTCTAACCTTGCCATCGTTCCTTGTTGCTGCACAAGTTCTATAAAAGCTTGCCGCTCCAGATCTAACATGGATTGTTCTGATAAGGGTTCAAGTAAATCACAATCGCCCCCAGTCAAAACTGTACTAAGTTTGTCGGCAATTTGCACATCATAATCAGTCACTTTACCCATCATTTTAAATGTTTTAGTTGTCATATCTAGCAAGACTTTTGCTGTTTTTCCAGGCAATTTATAATCCGCTATTTCAGGTAGCCGATACTCATGGCTCAACCTTAACGCTTTGGCTTTTGCATCAGCCATCAAATGATCTTTATTCATGGTTATTTCATCATCAGGAGATAAAAATAACAGTGCTTTAGCATCAATAGCTGATTTAGAAACCTTTGCCATAGCGATGGTTTGAAAAGCTTTAACAATGGGTGGAATTGGACCTCCAAAACTTTGAGTCTGAAGACAACGGTGTAGATATTCCTTACAGCCCCCCCAGCCTGGAATTAAGCCCACACTCACTTCGACCAAGCCCATATATAATTCAGCATGAGCCTGTATAGCATCACAATGCAAAAGAATCTCACACCCTCCGCCTAAAGCCAGCCCCGTTGGCGCTGCAACAACGGGGAAAGGTGCATATTTCAAAGCCAAAAATGTCTGTTGGCCTTGTTTAATCAGGTTTCCAACATTATCCCAATCTTGCTGATTTATAGCTGTGGTGAGTAATGTTAAATTTGCACCCACAGAAAAATTATCAGCCTGATTATGAATCACTAGCGCGACGAAATCTTGTTCGATTATTTTAATACTTTGGCGTAATAAACTTAACAACTCCATATCAAAAGTATTCATCTTGCTATGGAATTCAAAGCAAGCTACTCCATCACCAATATCCCATAAACTAGCCGATGCATTCTCAATAATGGCAGGTTTTATTAATTTTATATCAGACAGTAATAAAGTACCTTTAGCTCGAATAACAGGTAAATAATGACTAGCTAATGAGCGATATTCAAGCACACCAGAATCTGTTTTATAGTAAGGGCTTGATAATAAAATATCAGGAATTTTTTCTACAACATCTTGCTGTTTTAATTTATTGACAAACCAATCGACACCTATTTTATCCAGTAATTCGAAAGGTCCATACTGCCAGTTATAACCCAGTTTCATCGCTGTATCTACGGCAACAATTTCATCAGAAATTTCTGGAATTAAGCTTGCCGCATAAAGTAAGGTTTTTGACATAACAGTCCAGGCGTACTCAGCATTTTTATCCTCTAAAGATAAAAATTCTTGTAGCCCTTGATTGCTCGCTATTGTTAAGCAATCTAAATTAGGTTTTTCACTTTTACTATACTCGCCTGTATGCAAGTTAATGGACTCTTTAACTCTCTTTCCATCAATCACATTAAGCCGGTAAAACCCACCTTTTCCTTTACGTCCAATATATCCATCTTGAATCATTTTATGAAACAGGTCAGGAATGCTATTAACTTGATGAAAAGCATCGCTCTTAGGCAGTTGCCTCATACTTTCCATAATATGCGGTATTAAATCTAATCCTACTAAATCTAATAAACCAAAAATAGCTGTTTTTGGAATGCCAAAAGGTGCAGATAAAACAGCATCAGCTTGTTCAATACTCAAGTCTTGCTTAATAGCTTCTAATAAACCACATTGCACCCAATATATACCAATACGATTCGCAATAAAGCCTTGAGTATCTTTACATTCAACACAAGTTTTGCCTAATTTATTTTCAGCAAATCCCCTAACATTTTGAATAAGTCCCTCTCTAGCTTTAGAACCACTCACTAACTCTAACAGCCGCATATATCTGGGTGGGTTAAAAAAATGACTAATCAAAAAACGACTTTGGAAGTTTGCCGGCAAACTACCCACTAATTGTTGAAAAGGTAAGGTTGAAGTATTTGATGAAATAATCGTATCAGGTCGGCAAATTTGTTCTAATTTTAGGTATAGCATTTTTTTGATCGCTAAATCTTCAATCACCGCTTCAATAACCCAACCCACATCAGCAATTAATTCTAAATGGTCTTCAATATTTCCTGTCGTAATTAATCCTGCATTTTTCTTATGCATAAAAGGCGCTGGATTTGCCTTTAATAAGTTTTTTACCGCCATTTCAGCAATGACATTGCGGTTTTTAACCTCAACACCATCCACCTTAGGAACAATGTCTAACAAATACACGGGAACTCCAGCATTAGTTATATGAGCAGCAATACTTGCCCCCA
>JALSLS010000448.1 GCA_026988195.1 Methylomonas sp. | reverse complement strand
GCTGTTAAACCCATGAATTGCCCGTGTCATATTCAAATTTTTAACCAAGGCTTAAAAAGTTACCGAGATTTGCCTATTAGAATGGCTGAGTTTGGCTCTTGTCACAGAAATGAGCCATCAGGTACTTTGCATGGTTTAATGCGAGTCAGAAATTTTGTACAAGATGATGCTCACATATTTTGTACTGAAAACCAAATTCAAGCTGAAGTTTCAACTTTTATAGATTTGTTATTTGAAGTTTATAAGGATTTCGGTTTTAACGAAATTATTATAAAACTATCAACTCGCCCAGAAAATAGAGTGGGTAGCGATGAAGATTGGGATAAGGCTGAGAAAGCGTTAGAGGTTGCGCTTGGTAATAAAAATTTAGCTTGGGAGCTACAGCCTGGGGAAGGTGCTTTTTATGGGCCTAAAATTGAATTCTCGTTAAAAGATTGCTTAGATAGAGTTTGGCAGTGCGGAACGATTCAAGTTGATTTCTCAATGCCGGGTCGCTTAGGAGCGACATACATTGCCGAAGATGGTTCCAAACAAGTGCCGGTTATGTTGCATAGGGCGGTGCTAGGGTCATTAGAACGTTTTATTGGTATTTTGATAGAGCAATACTCTGGAACCCTACCGTTATGGCTGGCTCCAGTGCAGCTTACAGTGATAAATATAGCCAGTCGACATGAAGAATATGCCGAGAAAGTAAGGCAAGAATTAGAAAAACAAGGCTATAGAGTAAAAATAGACTTGAGAAATGAGAAGATAGGCTTTAAAATTCGCGAGCACTCAATGCAACGTGTTCCATATCTTCTGATTATTGGTGATAAAGAATTAGAAGATCAAACGATTGCAGTACGTTCGCAAAAGGGTGATGATCTAGGTAGTTTGTCTATTGATACTTTAGTAAATATGCTAAGTGATCAGATTTCAAACAGAAAATAAAAATATAACGAGGATTAAAGCATCGCTTCTAAAAGAGATACCACACGCTTAAATAATGATATAACGGCAAGGCGAGTTCGTGTTGTTGCTGCTGATGGTGAAAAAGTAGGTGTAATAACGTTAGCAGAAGCTAAACAGCTTGCTTTTGAGGCTAATATGGATTTGGTGGAAGTTTCACCTAATGCAGATCCTCCCGTCTGTAAAGTAATGGATTACGGAAAATACCAGTTTGAACAAAATAAAAAACTGCAAGCAGCTAAAAAGAAACAAAAGCAGATCCAGATCAAAGAAATTAAATTTAGACCTGGAACTGAAGAGGGTGATTATCAAGTTAAATTGAGAAATCTAACTAAGTTTCTTGAAGAAGGTAATAAAACTAAAATTACTGTTCGATTTCGTGGGCGTGAGATGGCGCACAGAGAAATTGGTATGGAATTATTAAAAAGAATTGAAAAAGACTTGAACGAGTTAGCCGCAGTAGAGCAGTTTCCAAAATTTGAAGGGCGCCAAATGGTTATGGTTATGGCACCTAGAAAGAAAAAATAAAGGGTTTTAAATCCTTACGATTCAGGATGAGTCGTTAAATACATCGTTTTGATGTAACTCATTCGATCGGGCCATGCATTTTGCCTTATCGGGTTTGAATCTCAGGGATGTTTTAATTATATTGGAGAAAACAAATGCCTAAAATGAAAACCCATAGTGGTACTGCTAAAAGGTTTAAAAAAACTAAAAGCGGTTTTAAATGTGGACAAGCTCACCGTCGCCATATCTTAACTAAGAAAACGACTAAGCGTAAAAGACAGTTGCGTAAAGCAGCTAGCATACACCCTTCAGATGTGCCAATGGTTGCACGTTTGTTACCTTACGCTTAATTAATAGGAAAGAATCATGGCTAGAGTTAAACGCGGCGTCACTGCCAGAGCAAGACATAAAAAAGTTTTAAAGCAAGCGAAAGGTTACTACGGTGCACGTAGTAGAGTTTATCGCGTTGCTAAACAAGCAGTTATTAAAGCGGGGCAATATGCTTACCGTGACCGTAAACAAAAGAAACGTCAATTTCGTGCGTTATGGATCGTTCGTATTAATGCGGCGGCTCGTTTGTGTGGTATGTCATACAGTCGTTTTATCAACGGTTTAACTAAAGCGAATGTAGCAATTGATCGTAAGGTTTTAGCTGATATCGCTGTACGTGATATGGAAGCTTTTGCAAAAATTGCTGAGATTGCTAAAGCAAATCAAAGTAAAGTTTCTTAAAAAGACGAAAATAGCGCTTAGTCGTTATTTTTAGATTCACTCTCTTCGTTTGGAAGAGGGTGAAGACTACTCCCTAATTCTTAAGAAACAAGTTAGAGAAGAAAGTTGCAGTAATTTTTTAAATTATTAAGCAGTATCTTCTGGCTTTTTCTATTCTCATTAAATACTACATAGTGAGCAGTGCTGTGTCAGCTAATCTCCAAGAAATTCTCTCGCAAGGCTTACAAGCAATTGCAGAATCAACAGACCTTACCCAATTAGACCAAGTAAGAGTTTCCTATCTGGGAAAAAAGGGCGCATTTACCCTACAGATGAAGGAGCTGGGTAAGCTTGAGCCAGATCAACGACGTGAAGTTGGTCAAGTTATCAATAAAGCAAAATCTGAATTCCAACAGCAACTGGAGCAATCCAAAACAGCTATGCAAAAAGCTGCTTTAGATGAAAGGCTAGCCAGTGAGTCTGTAGATGTCAGCTTGCCAGGGAGAGGGCAGTCTGTAGCAGGCCTTCATCCAGTAACCATTACTTTAAGACGAATTTCCAAAATCTTTGCTAGTGTTGGCTTTAATGTTGTTGAAGGGCCAGAAATTGAAGATGACTATCATAATTTTGAAGCATTGAATATTCCGGCACACCATCCTGCCAGAGCCATGCATGATACTTTCTATTTTGACCCGCATACGGTATTAAGGACACATACATCACCGGTTCAAATTCGTGCAATGGAAGCTAACAAACCACCCTTAAAGGTTATTGCGCCTGGGCGTGTTTATCGTTGTGATTCAGATGTAACCCATACCCCAATGTTTCATCAGGTAGAAGGCTTTTTGGTTGATACTGATGTCAGTTTTGCTGATTTAAAGGGTGTGGTTTACGAATTTCTACGTGCTTTTTTCGAAAAAGATATTGAAGTGCGTTTTAGACCCTCATATTTTCCATTTACTGAGCCTTCAGCAGAAGTCGATATTGAATGTGTCATGTGTGACGGCAAAGGTTGTCGCGTCTGTGGTCATACTGGCTGGTTAGAAGTGATGGGGTGTGGAATGATTCACCCAGAAGTCTTTAAATCAGTTGATATCAATAGTGATGAGTTTACAGGGTTTGCTTTTGGTATGGGGGTTGAGCGTTTAGCGATGCTACGTTACGGAATTAATGATTTAAGAATGTTTTTCGAAAACGATCTTAAATTTTTAGAACAATTTAATTAAGGCAGGATTGAATCATGCAAATTAGTGAAGCTTGGTTAAGAGAGCTAGTCAATCCACCTGTTACAACTGAAGAACTTGTAGAACAGCTGACTATGGCTGGATTGGAGGTTGACTCTGTTAAACCTGCAGCAGCTGAATTTTCAGGTGTGGTGGTTGGTGAGGTTGTTTCTATGGAGCCACACTCCAATGCAGACAAATTAAGAGTTTGTCAGGTTGCAGTTGGAGAAGCAGAGCCCATACAAATCGTTTGTGGTGCCAGTAATGTAAGAGTAGGCTTGAAGATTCCTGCTGCATTGATTGGTGCTGTTTTACCTGGCAATTTCAAGATAAAAAAATCAAAGCTGCGAGGTGAGTTATCACTGGGAATGCTATGCTCTGAAAAAGAGCTTGGTCTTGCAGCGGATGCAGATGGCTTAATGGAGTTGTTTGAGGATGCGCCTGTTGGAACGGATATTCGTGAGTATTTATCTTTAGACGATAAAATTATTGAACTGGATTTAACACCTAATCGTGCAGACTGTTTAAGTGTGGAAGGTGTTGCTAGGGAAATAGCGGTTCTGAATAAAATGGACTGGACAGCTGTTGAAGTGTCGCCTATTGAAGTAACGCATCAATCAGTGATTAATGTCACTGTAGAAAATGAACAGGCTTGTCCTCGTTATTTGGGGTGTTTAATTAAAAACGTTAATCCTAATGCAGAAACGCCATTATGGATGCAAGAAGCTTTAAGACGTTCTGGTCTTCGTAGTTTAGGGCCTATTGTTGATGTCACCAATTATGTATTATTAGAGTTAGGTCAACCACTACATGCTTTTGATGCGGATAAATTGACGGGTTCAATTACCGTACGTGTAGGTAATAAAGGTGAAGAACTGGCTTTATTGAATGATCAAACTATCAAGTTAGATGGTGAAGCCTTGGTTATCGCAGATGACAAGCAAGTGTTGGCTTTAGCTGGAGTGATGGGGGGTGAAGCAACCTCTGTAACAGATCAAACTAATGATATTTTCTTGGAATGTGCATTCTTTACACCGATTTCCATTGCAGGAAAAGCACGCAATTTTGGACTGCATACTGACTCTTCGCACCGTTTTGAACGCGGGGTAGATTTTACTTTGCAGCAACGAGCGATTGAGCGAGCTACACAATTAATCGTTGAAATTACTGATGGCAGTGTCGGGCCTATTACAGAAGTAAGCTCGGCAGCTCATTTACCAAAAAGACAAGCGGTTACATTAAGGCAGCAGCGCATTGAAAAGGTTTTAGGCATTAGCATGGCTAATGACGATGTGACTGAAATATTTAATGGCCTAGGTATGCAAGTTGAAAAACATGCTGAAGGCTGGAATATTACACCTCCAGGCTGTCGTTTTGATATAGCGATTGAAGCAGATTTATTGGAAGAAGTAGGCCGCATTTACGGCTACAATAACCTACCCAATAGTAGTTTGTTGATGCGTTCTGAGCTTGGGAAAGCTGAAGAAGCGGTACTGCCGATAGCAAGAGTTGAAGATTTACTGGTTGATAGAGGTTATCAAGAAGCGATTACCTATAGCTTTGTCGATGAGGAAATTCAGGCCGCTATTGCTCCAAACGATGAATTAATTCGCTTAAAAAACCCAATCTCTTCAGAATTATCAGTGATGCGTACCACTCTATGGTGTGGGTTGCTAAATGCCGCACTTTATAATACAAAGCGTCAGCAAAGTAGGGTGCGTTTATTTGAATCAGGATTGCGTTTTATTAAACTAAATAATGAAACAGTTCAGCAAAAAATGCTATCGGGTCTAGTGCTAGGTAATGTGTTTGCAGAGCAATGGGCTGAAAAAACTAGAAAAGTTGATTTTTTTGACCTAAAAGGGGATTTAGAAGCCCTTTTTCATTTGACTGATTGTGATGTGCAATATTCTGCAGTTAAACACTCCGCCTTACACCCAGGCCAATGTGCTGAAATGTTTAATGCTACTGGTGCATCTATTGGTGTTATGGGAATGCTTCATCCAACTCTAGAAAAACAATTAGGCTTTGAAACACCCGTATTTTTATTTGAATTAGATCAGGCTTTGGTTTTCAACAAAGCTATACCTAAATTTGAAGTGCTTTCAAAATTTCCATCCGTTAAACGTGATATGGCGTTACTGGTGGAAGAAAAAATAACGGCAGCTGAGATAATCAAAAATATACATGCTTGCAATGAGGTCGTTATTAAAGACGTGCAAATATTCGATATTTATCGGGGTGAAGGTGTGGATGAAGGCTATAAAAGTGTTGCTTTAAGTTTATTTTTACAAGACGCAATACAAACACTTACAGATTCTAAAATTGATGCTATATTTAACAATGTATTAGAAGCGTTAAGTATCAATATCAATGCAAAACTGAGGGATTAATTGAATGGCATTAACAAAGGCTGATTTTGCAGAGCGTTTATTTGATGAGTTAGGATTAAATAAACGAGAAGCCAAAGAAATGATTGAATTGTTTTTTGAAGAAATTAAAAGTTCTTTAGAAAACGGAGAGCAAGTTAAAATTTCTGGGTTTGGCAAGTTTGAATTAAGAGATAAAAGTAGTCGTCCTGGAAGAAACCCAAAAACGGGTGAGGAAATCCCCATTTCGGCACGCCGTGTGGTAACATTCAGATCAGGTCAAAAACTAAAAGCTAGGGTAGAGCAATATGCTGGAACCGAGTAATAATAACGAATTGCCAGCGATACCGGCAAAAAGATATTTCACTATTGGTGAGGTAAGTGAACTCTGTGGGGTTAAACCTCATGTACTTCGTTATTGGGAGCAAGAGTTTACCGAGCTAAACCCCGTTAAAAGACGCGGTAATCGTCGATATTATCAACGCAATGATGTATTGATGATTCGCCAAATTCGTTCCTTATTGTATGAGCAAGGTTATACAATCGGTGGGGCGAGAGTTCACTTGGCTAGTGATGATGTGAAAGATGACTCTACGAGAAGTAAACAATTGATTCATCAAATGATTGGTGAGTTAGAAGATATCTTAGAGTTATTGAAATAATATAAAATTCTACAGTACTTTTGGCTGTCAAAAGTCTTTTAGATATTGTAGAATGGCTGTTCGGTTACATGTAGCCAATGTTCATTGGCTACTCAAAAAATCAATTCTCGGGGCGTAGCGCAGTTTGGTAGCGCACTTGTCTGGGGGACAAGGGGTCGTGGGTTCGAATCCCGCCGTCCCGACCAATTAAATTGTTGATTTAATGGGTCTTATAGAGAGTTGAAAGTTTAGTTGTCTAATTTATTATCAGGAACATAAGGGGTTAACCCTTTCTGCAAAGTAATTTCCCGTGCTTCCCGTGGTGTGTATCTAATATCGACGGTATCATACCGTTCATTGGCAGCACTCAAGCCATTGAATTGTTACCTAGGAGGCTGTCCGAGAATAGAGAACCTGCTACGGAAAAAGTCCTTTTGGCCACTTTTTCCGTTCATTTTCGTTAAATAGCACAACTATTCGCCTCAAATGAACGAAAAAACTGACTCAAAAGGCCTTTCCCTCGCGACGATTTCTATTCTCGGACAGCCTCCTAGGTTGCTTGG
>JALSLS010000447.1 GCA_026988195.1 Methylomonas sp. | reverse complement strand
ACTGTCGAATCATTTTCATCAGGTAGTTCGAACGCTGTTTCTCTTCGAGCCAGTTCTACCAGATTGGAAGGCAGGTTATATTTGAGGATGGTGGCACCAGATACAGGGTCGGGGTAAGAGCTACCGTTAAGACCCGAATCGGGAACGAACAAAGAATCAGCTCCTAAATTTTGTGCTCCGAATACTCGTGAGCCATCTGTTGGTAAGGCAACAAAAGCGTTTGCTACTGTTGAAGCCAGAAATAACCCTGTAAATATTATAATTTTATTTTTCATATTTTTCTCCCTAAGTTAAAGCCATGTTATTTTGGCCGTTAGCATTTTTGCAATAAAACAAACGAATAAAGCGGTACTGTATTGCAAACCACATAAATTGTTTATGTGTTTTTTAGCTCGATACCTTCGCATAGTTTTGTTTAAGGAGTTTAAAATAAAACCAACTGAAAATCTGCAGGAGTTTTTCCTGAAAGTAAGTGCTATTTGATAAACCTAATTACAAATTAAATTTTAGCATCTATCATTAACCTTTGGATGAACCATAAATGTTACTGCTAGCCTTTGATGTCTCGATTTACCTTAAAATTTTTTTTTATTCATATTATGACTGTTGTAGGAATTTGCAATAGTTTTTCTACTCTCTTGGCAGCAGTTCCAAATTCTTCTGTTATGCCTTCCCCAGTGGTCAGGCTATCTTTTCCCCAGCAAAATAAATCACTTCCGCAAGCATTTAAAATCTATCCTAGATTGAAGCCTTCAAAAGCTTCTTATCCAGACTTGCCTTTCTCCGATATTAATTCATGGAGCCAAGCTCCAGCCGGAAAAGCAGCTATCCTTGTCGCTGATGCTGATATAGATACCTACGCTAATGATGTTGATGTGTACACTGATGATGAAAAGGTCGATGCGTACACGGAAGAGGAAGCCCACTCCGTTGAAGGCAACCTTTCTTCAGAGGCAGATCCGCTCAATGATGACATGGAGTACGTGGAAACTGAACTATCTGTCGATAGTAAAATAGCAGAGCCGAGCACTGAAACGGTCAATGCAGAAGAGACCCGAATACTCGAAACAATGGAGATCATCGGTAAGCCCATGAGGGCCATTACACCGCTACCAGGAACCCATTTCGATAGAGGTGAAATAACCACCAATATCCAAACTGCCACAGGTGATGATATTAAGAAATCGCGTGCTATCAATGTATCGCAATTTATGAATGAACATTTACAATCAGTAACGGTAAATGACTACTCAGGTAATGCCTTTCGTCAAGATGTTAACTTCCGAGGCTTTTCTGCCTCGCCTCTAGTTGCCACACCACAAGGCTTGTCCGTTTATTTGGATGGCATTCGAGTGAATGAAGCTTTTGGTGATATCGTTAACTGGGATTTAATTCCTTTGAATGCAATCGACAGCATGAATTTAATCCCTGGGTCCAACCCTCTCTTTGGGCTGAATACCTTGGGTGGGGCATTATCGCTCTCCACAAAATCGGGGTTCACCTCAGAGGGTTTTGATGGTCAAGTGCTTGGGGGAAGTTGGGGGAGAAAACAGATCCAGGGCACTGTTGGCTACAACTACAACGATTTTGCTGCCTTTGTGGCTTATAACCAGGTGAATGAAGATGGTTGGCGCAATAATTCCCCTTCTGATATTAGACAGGCCTTTGTTCGTTTAGATTATGAATTTGATGCCGGAAAGGTCATCTTTCACTCCATGTATGCGGATAATAAAATGGTTGGTAACGGCACGCTACCAGAGGCAGATTATCGGCGAGATCCATCTGCCGTCTATACATCTCCCGACACTGTACAAAATAAATTGCTTCAATTTCAGTTGATGGGTCAGTACGATATAACGTCCGAGCTATCTTTATCACTGATGGGTTATCGCAGGAAAGTAAGCCAAATTATGAGTAGTGGTGACTTCTGGGATGACTGGGACAAGGCCGCTACAAGAGTCACACCTTGTAACGGTATCAATGTGAATGGTGTGCTTGATGCAGGTACGGGGCCTGGGAACCCAGACTGTATTCCCAATGGCGTGTTTCTAAATGGCTTGATAGAGCAGGATACATACGGTTTCAGTATGCAATTAAACTTTGTCACTGAGAGTAATCAATTGGTGATTGGCAGTACCTTTGACAAGAATGAGACGTATTTTACACAATCTGCACGACTGGGCTGGATTAATGATAATCGTGAGGTCGAACTCGATCCTGAACGAAGAATTTCACCCTTTGATGAGGCTCTTATTCCTTTGTTAATAGCATTTGGAATTGATGTCAACCCTACAGCGGCAGACTTCCACGGTTATGATGCCCTGCGCGATGATATAAAACGCAACGAACTCGAGGGTTCCAGCTCTACTTTTGCGGTGTTTTTTTTTGATGCTTGGGAGGCCTTGCCTGGTTTTAATATTAGCTTTGGTGGACGTTATAGCCATACAAAAGTTAAGAATGAGAATGCTTCTGATATCGAGCAACCGCTTTATCAGGAATTTAGAGGTGAAGAAAGGTGTGGCACCCCTGATGAAGTTGGCCGTGGTGATGCTCGTTTTCAGTGTACTGAAGACGCTTTTGAATACCGATCTTGGAATCCATCTCTGGGGTTTTCTTGGTTGCCCATCGAGGAGCTAAACCTCTTTACCAATATCAGCCGGGGAGTACGAACCCCTTCTGTTATTGAGTTAGGTTGCGCCCGGTCAGGCGAAGACGATCCGGAAACTGGTAAGTTTGAAGGATGTAGCATCCCCACCGCTTTAACCAAGGATCCATACTTGCCACAGGTGATTTCCATCAGCAAGGAAATTGGCGCACGTGGACTATTTGAGATGTTTGGCTCTGATATTGACTGGAACTTTGCCTTCTTTCGAACTGACCTGAAAAACGACATCCAGTTTGCATCACAAGGTTATGGTAACCGGGGGGTATTTGATACCTTTGGCAAAACCCGCAGACAAGGGGTTGAACTTGGCTTGAAAAAAGCAGGAGGCAAATTCAGATGGTTTGCAAATTACACTTATCTCGAAGCAACCTTTGAGTCTGAGGCTACTATTGTTAACCCGTCCAACAGTTCCTCAAGAAAAGTGATAGGTGAAGCTAATATCTTTAATATCGAAAAGGGTGATTTCATGCCTGGTGTACCAAAACATGCGCTTAGAGCTGGGCTGGACGTGGATATTACATCGAGTTTTACCTTAGGTCTGAATATGGTCGCGCAAAGCTCGTCCTTTGTTCGCGGCAACGAAAATAACGAACATCAACCCGGTGGCAATGATTCAGTCCCTGGTCGCATACAAAGCCGCGATTATGTCGGTAAAGGAAAAATCCCTGGCTTTGCTATTCTAAACCTGAATGCCAGTTATGATGTCGGGGATAAATTCGCGATATTTTTACGTGTAGAGAATTTATTGGATACAGACTATGTAAACGCAGGCAACTTGGGGCTGAACTCTTTCGCCGAATCCAAAAACGGTGTTCAGAATGCATCAGGGTTTAACCATAACAGTAATGACTGGACACACTCTACCTTTGTTTCGCCGGGTGCTCCCAGAGCATTCTGGGCTGGTATCAATCTAAAATTGTAATTATTCTGCAAAGAGGGGTGCTTAAACTTGGTGAGTGGCAAATAAAGCGGAACGCCTTTAATTCTTTAAAATAACGTCTTTATGCGTGCCAAAAACATATACTTCGCGCGGTCACGGATGGGGAGTTTATAAGCTGCTGATTTTTGTCGATAGCAAGGCGCTGAAACTGGCACATAGCAAGCTACGTAACTGTTTCAGCAACGCAGCTATTGGCAAAAACTCAGCGGTTAGAAATCCGCAGTCGTGACCGCGCGAAGTATAAGCAAGCACCTGTGTTGGTTTTATGATCAACAGCATGCCATAACCAATGCTGATTACTTTTGTTTCCTACAAAAGACCACTGCTCACCCATTTCAATGGTTTTTTCCTTGGTTCTAAATTCACAAGTTTTGTAACAACATTCCAACATAAAGGTGTTGGTTGGGTAGTTGGTCTGATAACCGTTCGCTGTATACCTAGCTGATTATTGCCTGATTTTATTAGCTTATTGTTCGTACATCACATACACACATTTAACCCGCTACCTAAAAGAGTAAATAAAACTACTTCAATTTTTCAGTCACAAACGGCTCAATAGACTGGTAAAGTGCTTGGTGCATTTTTGGGTTTCCTGTAATGATGTTGCCTGATTGTACAAACTTGTCATCAAAAGAAAAGTCAGTCACTACGCCGCCAGCTTCTTGTACTAACAAAATTCCGGCAGCAAAATCCCATTCTTTAAGGCCAATTTCCCAAAAGCCATCCAGTCTGCCCATTGCAAGGTAGGCTAAGTCAAGTGCTGCTGATCCTGCGCGTCTAATACCTGCTGTTTGGGGGGTAAGCTCTTTAAACATGCTTAAATACGCATCCAAATGTTGAGGGTATTTAAAGGGGAATCCTGTTCCTATCAGTGCTGAGTTTAGGTTTGTTTGGTTACTTACTCTAATACGACGATTGTTTAGGGTTGCACCGCCACCTTTTTCAGCGGTAAATAATTCATCTCTGAGCGGGTCATACACCACTCCAACCTCTGTTTTACCTTTATGTTTTAAGGCAATTGAAACTGCATATTGAGGGTAGCCGTGTAGGAAATTTGTAGTACCATCTAAAGGGTCGATAATCCAAGTATAGTCATTGCCTTTATGTTCGCCGCTTTCTTCAGCAAGGATGCCATGGTCTGGGTATGCGTACTTGATGACTTGAATGATCTCTTGTTCGGCTGTGCGATCAACTTCACTCACAAAATCATTTTTAGTTTTTTGGTTAATGGTGAGTTGACCAATGTTGTCTGCTGAACGTTGAATCAAGTCCCCAGCATTCCTTGCGGCACGGATGGCGATATTAAGCATTGGATGCATAGTTGAATTGGATATTGGCAGTGAGAAAACTCTCTAGCATAACAAAACTTTTGGTATAGTGTTCTATTTTATCTAAACGTGTATTGCAAATGCTTACAAATTTTAAGATTGTTTTGGTAGAAACCTCACACCCTGGAAATATAGGTGGGGTTGCTCGGGCTATGAAAAATATGACTCTAACTGAGTTATGCCTAGTTAAGCCAAAGGTTTTTCCTAGTGCTGATGCAACAGCAAGAGCTGCGGGCTCTGATGATGTTTTAAGCTCTGCTATCGTTTATGAAAGCTTGCAAGAGGCTATTGCAGATTGTCAGGTTGTATTAGGGGCAAGTGCGAGAGATAGAACGATTAGTTGGCCCGAATTGACGGCAAGAGAATGTGCTGAAAAGTTTGTAATGCCTACGGAAGGTAAAGCAGAGGATAAGATTGCTATTGTCTTTGGTCGAGAGAGTTCAGGCTTAAAAAATCATGAATTAGACTTATGTCATTATTTATTGCGAATCCCCTGTAACTCGGATTATAGCTCACTAAACTTAGCGACTGCGGTACAGGTTGTAGCTTATGAGTTATTTGTCGCTTCAGGACAGCAAGCTAAAAGCTCCATTGGTGACAAAAATCAAGAGCCATTGGCTAGTGTTAAGCAAATGGAATTGTTTTATGAGCACTTGCAACAAACATTGGCTGATATCGGTTTTTTACATGTGGATAAGTCGCAGTCAATTATGCGACGTCTACGCCGAATATATAACAGAGTCGCTTTGGATACTAAAGAGGTCGATATACTTCGAGGTATTTTAAGGTTTTCACAAACTCATAATGATAAGTAGTACTTATGTTTCAATTAATTAAAGAAGATATTAATTGTGTTTTTGACAGGGATCCAGCTGCACAATCTGTCTTTGAAGTCATTACAACGTACCCAGGTTTTCATGCCTTAATGATTCATCGCCTAGCTAATTATTGTTGGGGGAGAGGCTTTCGTTGGTTAGGGCGGTTTATTTCACATATTGGTCGGTGGTTGACGGGGATAGAAATACACCCAGGTGCTCAAATTGGGCGGCGTTTTTTTATTGATCATGGTATGGGAGTTGTTATTGGAGAAACCGCTATTATTGGCGATGACTGTACTTTGTATCATGGTGTGACTTTAGGTGGAACATCGTGGGATAAAGGTAAACGTCACCCGACTTTATTTAATGGTGTGGTTGTGGGTGCAGGAGCAAAAGTATTAGGGCCTATTGAAATTGGTGAAGCTGCCAGGATAGGGTCTAATTCTGTTGTTGTTAAATCTGTGCCAGCGGGGGCAACAGTCGTTGGGATTCCTGGGCGGGTTATTGATAGCAGTAAGAAGAAAACAACTAAAGAGCGGGAAGAGATTGCCTCAAAAATGGGGTTTAATGCTTATGGGGCAACGGCAGATATGCCTGATCCTGTTGCTCATGCGATTAACCACATGTTGGATCATATTCATGTAATGGATAAGCAATTAGAAAAAATGCATAAAGTGCTAAGTGAGTCGGGTATCGATTGTAGTGAGCAAGCTATGCCTTCATTGGACGGGTGTGAAATTAAGGAGTAAGTGGAGTGCTTGGTAGGAGCGCCCGCCCCCTCGGCACACCGCTTCGCTGCTCCTCGATAATAGCTCCTGCATATTCTACCTACGGGCATAATCTATATGGATGTAGTGAATGCAGATATTGCAGGAGCAAATAACTACCCATGCGTAACCGTTCAGTCCCCCTCTTTGGAAAAGAGGGGTTAGGGGAGATTTTATTAGACAAATCCCCCTCAATCCCCCTTTTTCAAAGGGGGAGGTGAACGGTTACACCCATGCACTAACCGGTGCGATTAAAACAAATCTCTTTTTCTCTCTGAAATTTTCAATTACCTTCGTGCCGTGGGCGGATGCGCCTACACCTACACAATCATTGTTTACTTAGGCAACCAGCAACAAATAACCCACCCACCTTGTTGGCTTTTTTGTCCCTGCTCAAACCATCTCAATCGTTACGTAGCTGGCTATGCGCCTCTTGAGATGATTTAAGCAGAAACAAAAAATCTGCGCAATC
>JALSLS010000446.1 GCA_026988195.1 Methylomonas sp. | reverse complement strand
AAATATACGGTGGTTTAGACCCCGTCACTAATGAGGGAATTGAACGCGCTTTAGGGGTGCAACTTCAGTATAGTTACTTTCCAATTCGTGAAGCTGAGCTAAACGCTAATATAGAATACAACACCATTAAACCAAAAGAATCAGTTGAAGTCTCTGCTGCAAAAATAACCCCCATTCTACTCAGCCACCCTGTCCTTAACTTTGGTTACCGCATAGATTGTGACGGCCAATCAATCTTTTTTACCGGTGACTATGAGCCTATCTTTAATATATTTGACCCTGATGACGATGAATATGAAGAGTACCAATCATTTATCGATCTAAAACAACAAGAAATAGCCTTAGCAATGAAGGGAGTTGATGCCCTAATCATTGACTCTTCCTATACCACGGAGGAATATACCGCCAAAAAAGGGTGGGGGCACGGAACATACGACTCCGCAATTAAAATTGCAAATGAAGCTCAAGTAAAAAAATTATTTTTCACCCATCACGAACCTACTCGAACAGACGGGCAACTCGATAAAATTTACCAACAACTGATTAAAGAAAACCCCGACCTAGACTATGAATTATTACTAGCCAAAGAAGGTGTGGAATTTATTCTTTAGGGGTGGAAGTTAATAAGCTCACGAAGTTTGATGCAGTTTTTTGCCCCATCAATGCCGCAACACGGTGGGCAGAAAAGATTGCCCACCCTACCGTTTATAAACTATCTCGGCTTAAACTCGTGACCCAAACTTGGGGGTCATTTATTGCGAGCTGCCTTAGGAGAGCCCCCTAAGTTTTAAACTCAAACCATTGATCTAGCACCTCATGTACTTCATCCATGCCGGTTTTCTTTAACGATGAAAACAATTGTAGGGTGATTTCAGCATCTCGATCTTGAAGTTCTCTTTGCACCTTTAACAAGGTGTTTTTTGCTGCACCATAATTTAATTTATCAGATTTTGTTAACAACATATGTAAAGGCAACTTAGAATATTCACACCATTCAATCATTTGCAGATCAAAATCAGTTAAAGGATGCCGAACATCACTGACCAAGATAATCCCACAAAGCGAATCTCGCTGATGCAAATAATCTTCCATCATTTTATGCCACTGTTTTTTTACCGCCAATGGCACTTTTGCATAGCCATAGCCAGGCAAATCAACAAACTTATGCTGCTCATCAATTTCAAAAAAATTAAGTAACTGTGTCCGCCCAGGGGTCTTACTAATTCGAGCCAACGCATTTTGCCGTGTTAATGTATTAAGTGCACTCGATTTTCCTGCATTGGATCGCCCTGCAAAAGCAACTTCTTTACCTTGGTCGTCAGGTGCCTCCGTTACTTTAGACGCACTCAACATAAATTTGGCCTGATGATACACTGGATTCATCGATCTCTCGCTTAGAATGTAGAATTCGGCTATTATATAGGCTATCTAAAAAATCAGCCCAAATATAAACATACATTTCCTAGGGGACTATGATGATAAAAAAACTTCTCATTCTTTCAATTTCACTCGCACTTTCAACGGTATCAACTACAGCACTAGCAGAGGGTAATATATCGACTGGAAAAACCAAAGCAGCGAGTTGTGCAGGATGCCATGGTGAAGATGGCAACAGCATGATAGGAACATTTCCTAAATTAGCTGGACAACATGAGGGATACCTCGTGCAACAACTACTCGCATTTAAAGAGGGCAGTAGAAATGCCCCGATGATGGCACCCTTAGCAATGGGACTAGATAAACAGTCTATACAAGACATTGCCGCTTATTACGCATCAAAGAAAATATCTAAAAACCAACCTCCTGTATTGTTTTCAGATGATGACGACGAAGATGAGTCAGAAACAACAGCGGAACAAAAAGCCGCTGAATTAAAAGATTTAATGGCTTTAGGTGCAGACTTATATCGAAATGGTAACCTTAAAACAGATGTTTCTGCTTGTATTGCTTGCCATGGACCAGCAGGAGAAGGAAATAGACCCGCCTCATTCCCTTCAATACAAGGGCAACACGCAGACTACTTAATTAAAGCATTAACAGATTTTAAAAAAGGCTCGCGTAGTAATATAGCAGATAACATGATGCATATGATTTCTAAAAAAATGGATGATAATGAGATTAAAGCTCTTTCATACTATATTTCCACAATGAAATAACAACCCCATAATAGAGTGTATTCATTCTTCGTTAATGAATACACTCTAGAATAGAACAAAATTGTTAACGCCCCTCCTAAATTGTTAATCCACAAAAAAACTAATCTTTTATTTATTAAGCTATATTTACTAGGCTGAACTATATTAAATATTAAATGTCTTTTGTAACTTAATTATGCTTCACTTACCTGCCGGTTAAGTTTTAATGAAAACTAACGTTATGGAAGCGTTTTTACAATTTTAAATCCTTAGGACGGGAGATAGAAAAAAAACAGCCTAATTTATAGCTAATTATTTATTTCCAGATCCCTTATTCAAATTAACGAGACCTTCAACATGTTTTTAAAAGTCGTATTCTTTTTGTTTATATCCTTTGCTTCGCTTTCACAAGCTGAACCACTTGGCTATGAAACCTTATCTCCTGCCCAACCCACTCAAAACCTTGATAAAATTGAAGTCATTGAGTTTTTTTGGTATGGCTGCCCTCACTGTTATAGCCTAGAACCTACTATGGAAAAATGGCTAAAAACTAAACCCGCCAATGTTGAATTCATTCGCCAACCCGCTATTTTCAGCTCCCTATGGGGAAAACATGCTAAAGCTTATTTTGTAGCCGAAGCATTAAACGTGGTTGATAAAGTACACGCTGATTTTTTTGATGCCATTCAAAATAAAAAACAAAAACTAACAACTGAAGACCAGTTAGCCGCTTTTTTTGTAGCTCACGGTGTTGATGAAACTAAGTTTAGAGAAACCTTTAACTCATTCCTGATTGATGCAAAATTACGTCAAGCAAAAGCTATGGCACCTCGCTATGGGATTACTGGCGTTCCCGCTATTATCATTAACGGTAAGTATAAAACTAACGGCCCTCTAGCTAAGTCTCATGAAAATATGATTAAAGTGATGGATCAATTAATCCAACAGGAAAGTCAAGCAAAATAAACTGATTGTAACCGTTCACCTCCCCCTTTGAAAAAAGGGGATTGAGGGGGATTTGTCTAATAAAATCTCCCCTACCCCTCTTTTCCAAAGAGGGGGACTGAACGATTACAATTGATTGACTAAGGAACGTGTATAAAATAAGCTCCCGACTTCTAACTTCGGGGTAATATTTCATCCACGATCCTAACAAGGTGTGGAGCGAACGACCCTCCACACCCACTTATCAAATTTAACCTACTTCTTTATTATTTTAGGGCAAATCAATGGGCATATTGGGCAGTAGAAATAATCCCGACAAATGGAAAAACAAGTATCTTGATTTACTGGATGATAATGAAGAACTTGAAAAAATACATCAAACTAAGGAGGACTTGCTGTGTAAAACAATCATGCGGCTCTCTCTTGCAACAACAGGCTTAAATAAACAGCTAGACCCACACCTTATACGCATTCGTAAACAGTTAAAGAATGGATTAAAAAGTGAAGAACTCAAACTTGAACTAGAAAAATTTTCTAATACTGTAATGAGGCTTGAAGATACTGCACCTGACTCTTCATTGCCTGATGCCAGCCTATTATTTGAATTTCTGTTTCATTATTTTCCTGAACAAAAAAAAGACATTCAACATATAGAGGCTAAATATGAAAAAAAAGGGTATGCCAATTCCCAGTATTTAATTATTGCAATTAATGACCTTATCGACAGCATCCAGCATATTAAACCCATTTTAGAGTTTCCTAACAAACTTGACCCTCTTGATACTGACTCAGCCTCAATAAAAATTAAATTACAGGATTTATTAGAAGACACCGAAATACCTGAAAAATTTGAACGACAAGTGAGTGACCTAAAACAGAAGCTATCGGGTGACACTCCCATCTCAAGTATTCTGAATGAAACCATTTCCTTATTATTTCAGATTAAAAAACATCTTCAGTCTGAACAGAAAAACATGGCTGTATTCCTCGGCCAATTAACCGAACAATTAACCGAACTTGGCATAAAAGCATCAGGGGTTAAGAGCAACTCACAGACCTTTGCAAAAAAACGAAATTTACTTGATGCTTCTGTTTCTTCACAAATGCTTGAATTACAAAAAAGTTCTAAAACAGCGACACAACTAGAGCCACTAAAACAACTGGTAAACTCACGCTTAGAAGATATTTCGCTGCAAATTCAAAAACAGCACTCATACGAAGAGGTTGAACATGCTAAAACTAATAAAGAACTTGACCTGCTAACAGCGAAGGTTTCTAAATTAGAACAAGAAACAAGTCTGTTAAAAAATAAACTTGATTCAGCTCATCAAAGAGCAATGCATGACCCACTCACCAACTTGCCTAACCGGTTAGCCTATGATGAGAGGTTTGCCCTTGAATTTGCCAACCTAAAACGTTATCAGACACCGTTATCCCTACTTATTTGGGATATTGATTTTTTTAAACATATCAATGATGAGTTCGGTCATAAAGCTGGTGATAAAACGCTAATTTTAATTGCAAATTTGCTCCAAAAATACTGCCGAGAAACGGATTTTGTCTCTCGCTTCGGTGGAGAAGAGTTCACTATGTTACTCTCAAATACTGGGGTGCAATCAGCACTGATTACCGCTAATAAAATCCGCAAAACAATTGAAAAAACAGCCTTCAATTCAAACGGGAAAAAAATTTCAATTACCGTCTCTTGTGGGTTGACTCAACTTATAAGTTCTGATGAGGGTGATTCGGCTTTTATTCGCGCAGACAAAGCCTTATATAAGGCTAAAAATAATGGTCGAAACCAGTGTGTAATACTGTAGGGCGGGAAAAGTGTTGGCGTGCCCACCCTACTTTTGAAGCTTAACTTAGGAACGAGGATTCAATAATACCCAAGTCTGACTTGTCTTTTGGCTCCATAGGCATGCTAGAAAAACAGTTACGTAGCCCGCTATGCGCCTGTTTTTCTAACACGCCTATGAAGCCAAAACCCTGCGCCATACTTTTGGGTATTTTTAAATCCTCGTTCCTTAGGAATGGGCACGGAATAACACTCTATTTATTCTTTACAGGCCTTTGCCACCCTTTAATTGAAATCTGTTTTGCACGAGATAAGGTCAACTGACCTTCCTCTGTATCTTTTGTAATAGTTGACCCTGCACCAATTGTTGCGCCTTTTCCAACCGTTACAGGAGCAATAAGCTGGGTATCTGAGCCAATAAAAGCACCATCTTCAATCACGGTTCTAAACTTATTAACACCATCATAATTACAAGTAATGGTTCCGGCACCGACATTAACTTTACTGCCAATCGTAGCATCACCAATATAACTTAAATGATTGATTTTACTTCCTGTTGCTACCGTTGATTTTTTAATCTCTACAAAGTTACCAATATGCACATCACTGGCTAATTTGGCCAGAGGTCGCAATCTAGCAAAAGGACCAATACGACTACGCTCACCAACCACTGCATCTTCTACAATAGAATTTGCCAGAATCACTACATCATCACCAATAATCGCATTTTTAATACAGCAATTAGCGCCTATAGTGACATTATTACCTATAGTGTTACTGCCTTCAAATAATACATTAATATCTATCTCAATATCTTGCCCTAGCTGATCAAACTTTCCGCGTACATCTATTCTAGACGGGTCTCTTAATGTTACTCCTTGAACCATTAACTGCTGTGCTTGCTCTAACTGATAAACACGTTCTAAATGAGCTAACTGGCTACGGTCATTAACACCTAATACCTCATCCACACTTTCAGCTTGGTTTGTTTTAACTTTGATACCATCATTAACAGCCATCTCAATAATGTCTGTTAAGTAAAATTCATTTTGCGCATTGCCATTTTCTAGCTTTGATAGCCACTGCTTTAGCAAATTTCCTGGAGTTGCAATAATGCCTGTATTACCCTCTGTAATAAGCTTCTCTTGGTCATTAGTATCTTTTTGTTCAACAATTTTCAATACAGATCCATCAGTGGCTCTTACAATTCGGCCATACCCGGTAGGATCATCCAATACGACTGTCAACAATCCGATTGATTGTTGACTAACATTTTCTAACAACTTATCGATAGTCGCTTTCTTTAATAAAGGTACATCCCCATATAAAATAAGTACCTTATCCTCATCGTTGATAAAACCTTCTGCCTGTTGTACCGCATGCCCCGTTCCTAACTGTTGTTTTTGCTCAACCCAATCAGCCTTTAAGTCACTTAATTGCTGCTTAACTAATTCACCGCCATGTCCATATATAATCACAATAGAATTTTTTTCTAATTGCGCGCTTGTGTCATATACATGTTGCAACAATGCTCTATCTGCCACTTTATGTAAAACCTTAGGTTTAGACGAACGCATACGCGTTCCTTGTCCTGCTGCTAAAATAATTGTTTTAATATCCATTATTTGACTCTGATTAATTTATTGAGGAGAGGTTAAAGTAATTAGCTTAATTATAGTCGATTATTGAGTTTGCATAAAAAAGCCCGAAAATGTATACACATAATCAGGCTTTTTAGCTTTACAGTAAGAAAACTATCGACCTCGTTTTCTTAAACGATCCAATGTTCTTAATTGTGACATCGCTTGAGCTAATTCAGCTTGCGCTTTAGCAAAATCAATCTTGCCAGATTTATCTGTCAACATTTCTTCTGCTTTAGCTTTTGCTTCTAATGCAGAGGCTTCATCAATATCAGCTGCTCTAATAGCGGTATCCGCCAAGACAGTGACTAAATGCGGTTGTACTTCTAAAATTCCGCCAGAAACATGATATTCAAGAGTTTCTGTGTCACTAACTTTTACCCTTACTTCCCCAGGTAACAGTTTTGTTATTAATGGAGCATGACGCGGAGCAATACCTACTTCACCAAGTTCTGCAGGTGCAAAAAACATTTCCGCTAATCCAGAAAAAATCTCACTTTCTGCACTTACGATATCTACATGTACGGTCATTG
>JALSLS010000445.1 GCA_026988195.1 Methylomonas sp. | reverse complement strand
AGATTCAGATTTTGCAATACGCTTAGTTGGCCCTAATATTGCTTTCAACGAAGACCCACCTGTTGGCACATCGATCCCTGCACTAGCCGCCTTTTTATGCTCTTTTGATCACATGCAAAAAGGGACTTATACTTTTTCTGTGCAAAGAGGGGACGAAAAAACAAGGCGGAGTGTTATTAACCTTGAAATGGATCACAAAGGTGAAGACACCTTAAACCTAAGGGTGGGTGGTGAAGCGGTTATGGTCGCAGAAGGACAGTTTAACTTTAGTTAAGCGCGTATTAGAAGACTGTAAAAACGCTCGCCCTCGGCGCAAAGATAATTGAAAGCTTCAGAGAAAAGAGCATTATTTTATTCGCGCCGAGGGCGGGCGCTCCTACGAAGTACTTCACTCTCTGGAGAAGCTTGGGGCGACTATATGGAACAATTGCCGAGAGGGTAACCGCTCACCACCCCCTTTGAAAAAGGGGGACTAGAGGGGGATTTGTCTAATAAAACCTCCTTTACAAACAGGAGGGTTGAACGGTTACCCGAGAGGTGACTCAAGCGTTATTTGATAACAGCAGCAACCACAGAAATCTCAACTAAAAGTTCAGGTCTAGCCATACTAGCAGCAACACATGCTCTAGCGGGTGAATAACCATCAACAACCCATGCATCCCAGACCTCATTCATTTCTGCAAAATAGCTCATATCTTTAACATAGATTGTCGCTGATAAAATATGCTCTCTATCACTTCCCGCCTGCTTCAAAAGCTCATCGACTTTATCTAGCATGGTACTGGTTTGTTGTTTAATACCAGCATCAGAATCTTTAGCGACTTGTCCGCATAAATAAATCGTATCATTATGAATGACGATTTTACTCATCCGTCGACGTTCCGTTCCTATTCGAGTAATACTCATACTTTTTCCTTAATTAAAGCGATTAATATTAAAAGGTTCTATCGGCAATTCAGCTTGGCCATCTAGTATCAATTGAGACATAATCTTACCAATAACAGGAGATAGCTGAAAACCATGAGCCGAAAATCCAAAGGCATGATAAGCATTTTGATGTGTTTGAGATTGCCCAAGTACAGGAATATTATCGGGCATAAAACCTTCAATACCAGCCCAAGCCCGTACAATTCTCACCTGTTTTAATTGAGGGAAAAAACTAATAACGGTATCTGCACTTTTAGCTAGTTGAGCCCAATCTATATCCGTCTTTTCCTTGGCAAAATCCAATTTAGCAACCAGTGCCCCACCAATAATCAAACTACCATTTTGCATCTGTTTAAAGGATAGCTTTCGACTTGCAGCTCCCATCACAGGGTCTACAAAATGCGGCAAACGCTCTGTGACCATTAACATAAGTGCTTTTTGTTCCAAGGGAACAGCTTCACCTAATGAGGTTGCAAACTTATTAGCCCATGCCCCTGCACAGTTCACTAGAATAGGACTACTAAAAATGCCTTGAGAAGTTTTAAGGCTCCAAATTTCAGCTTCTTTTTCGACATTATAGACTTCAGTGGATGGGTAATATTTTACCCCCAATGACTCCGCTTTTCGACGAAAAGCAGTTAAAGCATGATAAGGACGTGCATAACCATCCGTTCGATTAATTAATGCACCGATACAATGAGGAGCTAATGCTGGAACCAATTGATAAAGCTCTTGCTTACCAATAATTTCTTCATGTTCATACCCTAATGACCGAACTAATGCTGCACGTTGTTCTAGCTTTTCCATATCCGCTTTATTTTCTGCCACCCTAATCTGCCCAGGAAACCGTGCATCACAATCAGAATCAACTAATGATGTAATATCTCGCCACATTTTAGACGCTTCGACTGATAATGGAATTTCGGCAGGATCGCGGTTTAATAACCTCAAACCACCGGCACTAACCCCCGAAGAATGTCTGCCGGGACTGGCTTTATCTATTACTATACACTGACATCCTCGCATCGCTAATTGCAAAGCAATAGATGAGCCCATCAAACCACCACCGATTATTATGACATCAGAGTTCATTCAGCCACCTCCTGTTTTAAGGTAGCTAACTGTTCTAATGTAAGGGGTGCCACAGGAGGCCTTCCTCTAAAATGTCCCATTTCTTTTACAGATTTTCCACTTTCATCGGCAACAAGATGAGCAACCGCATTACTACATTGCCGCCCTTGGCATGGTCCCATTCCACAGCGGGTAAAGAATTTAACCTGGTTAGTATTATCATGCCCATCTCTAACGGCTTGCCTAATCTCACCTGCCGCTATTTCTTCACACCGACAAATGATCGTTTCATCAATGTCTGTCGCTAATAATTTTTTAGGTATTTGGTAATATTTTTCCAAGAAAGGCCGGATATGCCGCTCACCTCGCACCCATTTACGCTCTTTAACACCCCTATTATCACGTTCAGACTGATTAATAACACCCAAAGCGAAAAGAGCTTCAAGCCCAGCTAACCGCCCTGCATGTTCAGCTGATCTGGCGCCATTAATACCTGCCCCATCGCCAGCCACCAGAATGCCACTAATATCTGTATTCCCCCATTCATCATGCTCAGGTCTCCAGCATTGTTGACTATCATCCCACTGATGCTTACAACCAGCCGATTGTGTTAGCCAAATATGGGGAATAACCCCAAAATGCGTCAGTAACAACTCTGACTCAATAGTTTTTTGCTTACCTGAGTGTTTAAAACCAACGCTTTGGCACACCCCGTCCCCATCGGCACGCAAATCACTCACCCCAAATAACATAGGGATTCCTGCGCGTTTTAATGCTATTTGATAACCAATACCTTTGGTTAAATAATGATGGGCGAGTAGCGCCCGAGGAAATTTAGGTAATGCGCCTATATGATTACTCAAGGGCGTAACATCTAATAACGCTTTTACTTCCACACCGGCATGTAAATATTGCCAAGCCAGTAACAATAAGAGAGGACCAGAGCCTGCCAATACCACGCCATTATCAGGCACAATACCCGCTGATTTATACAGAATTTGCCCAGCCCCTGCCTGCATCACACCCGGCAAAGTCCACCCAGGAAAAGGTACCGGCCTTTCCATCGCGCCACTAGCAACGATGACTTGGTCAGCACTGAGAATGCTGGCTTTATCATTTTGTAATATCCCTACTTCGCGCTGATTATTAAGTGACCATACCTTTGTATTTGGGTAATATTCAGCATCACTTAGCCTAAAAGCCTCTGCTATGTTTTTTCCTCGTCTATATTCAGAACCTAATTTTTTTGCCCGCTGCTCAGGAATGGACTCTATCGCACGATAAATTTGCCCTCCAAGAGTAGGCTGCTCATCTAAGACAGCACAAGAAATACCGTCTTTAGCAGCAATAGTCGCTGCAGCAAGCCCAGCCGGCCCACCCCCAATAATAAGTAATTGATAATGGTTTTTCACTACCCATTCTCCATTGCAGGCCCAACACCCTGCTGATTATCAACTCGCATGCCCTGCTGAACATAAGTGGCACATGCTTGCTGATTGGCTTTTCCATCAATAACCATTAAACAATCATAGCAAACCCCCATCATACAAAACGGCGCACGTTTACTATCTGATACAGGGGTTGTTCGGGTAAACCGCTGCTGATGACTTAATGCAGCAGCGGCCACACTAATCCCCCTAGAGACCAGAACAGATTGTCCATTCAGAATAATTTCAACATTATCAGCCTGACCTTCAGATAATTGTTTAAACATGTTTTATAACCTTATTTTACTAATAATATTATGATGCTCAAAAACCATGGTTTCTTGTAAAACAAGTTGATCACCAATTTGCGCTTTTTTTGCACGCTCAAACATCGCTTGAGCCAGTGCAACATCAACGTAAGATAACCCTACCGCATTAAAATAAGTACGTTCTTCTTCCGTCTCACGCCCCGGTTTATGTTTTGAAACCAACTCATGTAAATCTGCATGAATATCACTATGAGACAACAAACCTTCCTTATACATTCGACTCAATGTTTGGGTTCGGTGAGTCACTGTATCCCAATCATCACACACAATTTTGTCACATTGCTGGGCAACAGCATATTCATCTTCCCAGCCACCAATATGACTATAAAAGGCACCAGGTTTCATCCATTCTGCTTTTAACAAAGGTCCCTGAGCACTTGTAGCCGTGACTAAAATATCAGCTCCAACCATAGCATCTCGCGCCACAGTATTAACACCAATAAAACTCATATCAGACAATATAGGTGACAGCTCAGCAATAAACTGCTCCTCTTCTGCCGCTGTTTTAGCAGCAACTCTACATTCTTTTAAGCTAGGGCGAACCACTTTCATTGCAAGCAAATGCATTTTTGCTTGTTCTCCTGCTCCTATAAAACCAATACTTTCACTATTTTCTCGAGCCAAATGTTTTGCTGCAATTGCCCCTATCGCAGCCACCCGCATATTAGAAGCCAAAGTACCGTCCATTACCGCAACCGGAAAACCTTTCTCTATTTCAGATAAAATAAAAATAGCTGATAAATTTTGTACGTCATATTTTTTTGGATTACGTGGAAAAACTGAAAACCATTTTGCCCCACATATTTTTTCATCCAATAAAGTTGCTGGTAAACAATTTATACGGTCTTGAGCCACTTGATCAAAAATTTGTACAATTTTCTCAGGAAACATAATGCGATGATCCTCAAAAGCCAGCATAGATTTTTCTGACACCTCAATAGCCATTCGTAAATCAAAACAACCTGCATCTAATAAATCTTCTTGAGAAAGATAAGTAAATCCGAGACGATGAGAAGCCATATTCCCCCCCCTTTAATTAATAACAAATATATAGATTATAACCTGTAGGGTTAATAGATAAACTAAAGAGTATTAGAAATATTGACCTTCCCCAAGTATTATAATTTAGCTTTAAGGCTCTCTCTGTTACAGGGATAAAAGTAAGTGCTCTAACTTAGTAAGTTAATGTAGGGTGTGCTGATGATAGGAAACACATAACTTACAGTTGCTGCGTTTCCTATTACCAGCACATCCTACCTATACCCTAGCTGAATCATCAAGCATATAAATCATTATGGCTATCAACAAAAAAGCTTTATAATATGTAAAGATGATATATCCTTTCCTTGAACAGACTGTAAGTAGGTCTATCAAGAACAGTTAAAATTTATACAAATTAATTATTAATGAAAATTGTTAAAGGAGAACTTGCCATAGGGCGGTTTCTCGTTCCCTACCGTATTTACGGTGAATCTCAAAAACATATAGTCTGTATTAGTGGTGCCAAACAAACTATGGCTGCTTGGCGCTCTTTTGTTAGCCACTTTATTACTGATTATTCAATTGTGGTTTTTGATTTACCCGGCCAAGGCAGAGCAACTATACTATCTGGTGATCCAGGCATTACATTTGATGAACAAATTGAAGTATTACACAGCGTTATTGAAGAGACCACTCCAGGTAACTCAACAATTTTAGCCGCCGCCTCATGGGGAACCATTATTGCAGCTGCATTAGCTGCACGATACCCAGACCTTGTTGATAAAATGATACTAGGCAGTTTTGGTGCAAAACCCAGTAAAGCGGTTATTGCTGTTATCAGAGAAGGACAAGGTTTATTTGATGGCGATCAGTCAGATGAAATTGCCCCACTTATGATCAGAAAATTTGGTCAACAAATCCCCGATTCCCATAAAAAACAAATGATTCTGCAATTTAAAGGAATGAGCAGAGATGACCTACTCAGCTTTTATGAGCACTGTAAATTTGTCGAACAAGCAACTGATATTGAAGAATTTGTCACCCTAGGCAATATTACAGCGTCTACTTTTATTGCGATAGGTGAATTTGACGCGATTATTGATATTAGCGATATTGAAGAGGCATCAACAAGAATCAAACACTGTGAATTTAAAATGATACCTGGCGCAGGGCATTTCTTACATTGGGAAGACCCGAGTATTCTTAACTATTACAGCAAATTTCTTGCTAAATAAGACGATGACAGAATCAGAGCAATCTACACCTCATTTAACGTTGGCAGCTGTTGATAGAGTTTCAACTATCAACCGCCAGGATTTCTCTGATACCTATTTCACCCCATTAAAACCACTTATTATTGAAGACATTGCTAAATCATGGCCTGCATTAAAAAAATGGACGCCCGAGTTCTTTAAACAACAACATGGTAATCATCAGGTTAAAGTCTATAACGAAGGTTTTGTTGAAGCGGGTGACAGCTATATGTCCCAAGCAAGATCAATCCCTTTAAAGGAATTTATTGACGCTGTTATGACAACAACCCAAGATTTACGGATGTTTTTATACAATATTAAATCTGCAATTCCTGAACTTGTTAATGATATTGTTTACCCTGATTTAGTTGACGGCCTATCAAAACAATTTGTTTTTATGTTCTTTGGCTGCAAAGACTCAGTAACACAAATGCATTTTGACATTGATATGTCGCATGTTTTTCATACCGCCATCTTTGGCAGAAAAACTATCACCCTATTTCCTTTTGAAGAAAGGAAAAACCTGCACCGATACCCTTATACATGCAGAAGCTATGTTGATGTACATCAACCTGACTTTAACGAATACCCCGGCTTAAAAAACGCACAGGGCTATCGTGTAGTGCTTGAACCAGGGGAAACGTTGTATATTCCAAGTGGATATTGGCACCACCTTATTTATGACGAAGCTTCCTGCGCTATTTCACTGCGCTGCCCAAGCCAAACATGGCAAGGTAAATTACAAGGTTTTTACAACCTAATCATAATGTCTTCGATTGATAGACTGATGAATAAAATCTCCCCCCAAGGCTGGTTTAACTGGAAGAAAAAGCAAGCGCATAAAAGTCTGGTCTAAATCAACAACCTCCTGCATTTTAAGCTGCCTGTGCGGCAGTGAATCAATGGTAACTAATGGTGAAAATACCGTATCTATTCAGTTTGTGAGTAAATAATAATGTAGGAGCGTCCGCCCTCGGCGCGAAGGTAATTGATAATTTCAGAGAAAAGAGCATTATTTTATTCGCGCCGGGGGCGGACGCTCCTACAAAATATGACACTAAATTATAGCTATATCCTA
>JALSLS010000444.1 GCA_026988195.1 Methylomonas sp. | reverse complement strand
AGTGAACCAAGCACCGCTTCAACCGGTGGTTCTGCGCTTTTTCTAAGCTGCCTGTGTGGCAGTGAACAAACTAGATTTAACCGACACAAACAATTTAGTTTTCTAAGCTGCCTGTGTGGCAGTGAACGTTCGCAACTTGATCAGCTAGCAATCGCAGATTTTCTAAGCTGCCTGTGTGGCAGTGAACTGTGGCTCTCTTTGCATTTTTTTCGTGTGTTTTTTCTAAGCTGCCTGTGTGGCAGTGAACTATCAATAAGTTCTTCCTCTATTTCTTCCTCGTTTCTAAGCTGCCTGTGTGGCAGTGAACTCCAACAAGCATTGCAAGCAGTCGGTCACCAATTTCTAAGCTGCCTGTGTGGCAGTGAACATACAACGATATTAATCTTATCGCCCTTTGCATTTCTAAGCTGCCTGTGTGGCAGTGAACCAAGAAAAACAGCGTTATCATCGTAGATACTGTTTCTAAGCTGCCTGTGTGGCAGTGAACCATACATATCTACTGAACCGATAAACCCTCTATTTCTAAGCTGCCTGTGTGGCAGTGAACTTTGTTGTTCCTATGCTAAGTCCTTTTATCCCTTTCTAAGCTGCCTGTGTGGCAGTGAACTCGAGCAGAAATAAAATAACACAGTTTGATGGTTTCTAAGCTGCCTGTGTGGCAGTGAACTGTATAGAAACATGGGTAGAACCATTTAACGGTTTCTAAGCTGCCTGTGTGGCAGTGAACCTATGATTGATAAAATGCATGGCAGAGTTAAATTTCTAAGCTGCCTGTGTGGCAGTGAACTGCTCCAGTCGATGGAAATACAGCATCAATGTTTTCTAAGCTGCCTGTGTGGCAGTGAACAAGCATTGAAGATGCGCGAGCCGTTGTCGCTGTTTCTAAGCTGCCTGTGTGGCAGTGAACGGCGTAATGAGTGCGGGTGCGACTCGCTCAAATTTCTAAGCTGCCTGTGTGGCAGTGAACTTCAACAGGCTCAATAAGCCAAGCTGGGTAGGTTTCTAAGCTGCCTGTGTGGCAGTGAACGTGATTACAACGTCGCTTGAGCTATCCCATCGTTTCTAAGCTGCCTGTGTGGCAGTGAACTGCAATTATGATATAAAAAACCTCTAAAAAACAAGTTAATATGTGATTATTTGAGTTTTTACCAATGAAAAAAAGTGTTTTTGTAAGTTACTGATTTATAGTCATTATAATTTTAAGTGATTTTTATTGGGTATTTTTGATTTTTAAAAGCTGGTAGCATATTTTTACCTGAATCCGTGAGGCTAATGCGGATATGAGGGATAAGGTATTGGTTTCAAAGTGGAATTTAAAAGCTCTGCATAATTGAGTTCAGCATCTGCTAGCGCAGATGGGAAGCTCACTAAATTTTAGCTTCACCCATAGGTTAAGCGGGTATTTTTTAAACCGCTGTGGAATCAATAACTTGTTAATCATGCCGTAGTAGCCTTACGGATTCAGGTTTTATAAAAAAATTGTAAAAAACAGGGGGGATGGGTATATTTATTACCCATCCCCCCCTTTTTTTATACTTTTTAAATCAATTTGTTAAAGAGCTTGGTTTTTCTATTAAAACCAAGGGATTGTTGCTGTTTTGCTTAGTCCAAAATAATTAAACTCACCTGTAAGTGATTTTTCCTGAATCTCCCCCATTTTAATAAACACCCGATATAGCTGTCCGCTTGAGGTACTTTGTAATTCAAGATAAGGGTTATCCAGACTGGAGGCGTACATTTTTTCTTTGTACTGCCTTTGATACACTTTTATGTCGTCCTCTGTTTTTAAAACACCGCTAGCTTTTTGGTGTTTAATACGTTTTTCCAGCTTTTTAAGCGTCATGGTCGGTTGTTTGCGTGAAACGGTTCGATAGCCTTTGATGCTTTCAGGCACGGGAAGAATCTCACTCATATCACAATACCCTACTAAACCACCTAGCCAGTTGCTTTGTTGCAAGGTTTCTAGTGTAGGCTTGTTACCGTGCAGGCGGATGGTGTCGCCTAACTTGACCTTGTAGTTAGGGAAGCTTATGCCGATGGTTGTTTGTTTAGCATCATGCAGGGCTTTGTGGAGTTTGGTGAAGGTTTTGTTGAGTAATACATTCTCACGCATTTCTGCATCAGGCTTTAGTTGAACATCTATATAATTATTCATTGTTTCCTCCTGAATTAAACACGAATTTTTGAAATATGAGCTAGACCTTTTTTACCAAGGTAGAAACTAGACACTCCAGCATTTTTAATCATAGTTTCTAGTTCTCGCCCTTCTTTTCTTTCCATTGGTATTTCAATTTCTAATGATCCACTGGCTTTTGTCATAAGTGAAGTTACTTCTCCTATTCCTTTTATGCGCTCTTTACGAATATAGGGGTTTCCCCATATTTTCTTTTTTTCACCTGAGGTAAACCGATTCATAAAATCTTTTTTTGTAAAACCTCGTTTAGATATTCCACTTATACCTCCTGCTTTGGTCTTGGCAGAATCCATATCATATTTTTGTTCTAAACGTATCAACTGCAAGTAAAGTGCGGAGCAATAAATGCTTATTGGCATAATGAGTTCTTTATTGTTTTGATAACTAATATCAGGAAAAGTCTTATGCAATTCAGTCATAGCATAATGTGATAACCCTTCGTTTTCTATGGCTTTCTCTTTATTCAATAATTCTAAACGTCTGATAATCGCTAAAGGATTTAGCTCCACATCTGTTTCAACCATCGTATCTTCAATAATAAATTGACAGACTTCATCAAACTCTAAGGCGAGAATACCCCAAAATTCTGGGGAGTAATCCGAGGTAAACATGACATCATCTGATTTTACTATTCCCGTGAAGGAATTTTGATCGGTACTTCCTGAAATATTACGAATGTATGTCATTTCTTCGGTAAGTATTTTCTTGCGCTCTACATCGTCAAACGTGATTGAGGATTCTAAGTCTTTAAAAAAGTAATTATCTGCATCATTCCGAGCTTGATAGAGCTTTCTTTGATCTCCAATAAGACGATTTAAAACGCCCATTACGGTATCGAGTGTTAGTTCGTGTTTTTTAAAATTCTCTGGCTTTCTAAGGCTTGTCATTGAGCCTATAAACTTGCGCCCTTTTTTCGGCAGTGGCTCATTATTAGAACCATCAAGAAAAGAGTTTCGCCATGTAGAATCATATTCAATTATGATTTTCATAGTGACCTCTATTTAGCTGAAAAATAAACGGCATAGTCTGATTCTGGCTGAGGTGATATGTCACCTTCATCTTGTTTGATTCGCATCATTTGATGGCTGTGATTGTAATCTACTAAGATTTCATCAACGTACATATAAGATTTTGCTTGGCGAATACTGAGTTCTTTTATTTGATCAAGTGTATAAGCGACTACGGCTTGAATAGCATCATTATTTAATAAAATCCCTGCTTCACCTTCTTCAAAAATAGTGCCATTTCGCACATAGTTTGCATGGAAAGTTGCCGTAGGATTTAAATCAGGATTCAGTGATTGAATAAATGCTTGCACAGCCGTTGCGACCTCTTCGCCTTGGTTGCCACTAATGACCATTGCAGCACGGTCAAACTTCTTATCGAGTGAGATAAATTGTAGTTGTTCGATGCTGATTGATCCGTAAGATTCGTATTGTGTGTCGCCGAAGGTGGTTTTTGAAAAAAACGAGGAATTATCACGCGCACCTGCTTGTCCAAATTGCTCAAAATTACCATTTCCCAATTGGTCAACAAAATCTTCCATTAGTAACGGGCTTGTACGCTTACACTGACTTGATGGCACAACATATCCACGAACTAAACCAGTAATTGATGCAATAACTTTGGTTAAGTCATCAATTTTCTTTTCATTTGCGTAATGAATGTCAAAAGCTTGATCTCTGAATAAATGATGACGAATACAATTTTGGCTGATATATAAAGGTGTTTTTTTAAAGTCTATATCTGTTGCCTCTTTTTTATACTTATATCCTGTTTCATCTTTTATTTTTCCCGTAAGGTTTGTGTAACCACGCAACTTAGGCAGCGTATGATTATCAACTGTTTTACCTCCATCACCTGTTAGAGTCGTTGGTCCATTCCAATTAACAACACCATGACCTAATGCTTTAATTTTAAAATCTACACTTTTAATTCCTGTTACTTTCTGCATTTTACTTCTCCTTATTGGTTAGTTTATCTAATGAAATTGCACCTATTACCTGCTTTACACCTACAGCATAATAAATAGCATTTGAATGAGAGTGAGCTTCTACTTTCTTTAAATCTTTTGGTGTATAGCTTAAGAATATTGGGGTATCGGGGCTTCTCGCTTCGTTTAAGGTAAATGTATCTTTATAAGATTTTTTACCACCTTTTATATTGTGGTGTTTCTTTACCATATATGCCAATAAGTCTTGCTTGCTGTCACCATAGCCCTTAATTTGTTCTACAGAAGCCGTTAGGCTTTCTTCGATACCTTCGTCATTTGTTTCATCGTAAGCATATTTATTAATTACTGTAGGCTGTTCATCTAAGCCGATTTCACAAACAGCCATTTGAACAAAACGATTATCTCCTCGTAATGAATTCTTTTTTATTTTGATTTTTCCATCGTTCGGTTTTTTCTTACTTGGCATTGAAATAGGGTCAAGCAATCTTTCATCAATAAGCTCTACACTCTTTTTTAAAGCATCTATTAAATCTTGTTCTACAGCATCCAGTGAAGAATCTTGCTCATAGAATTTTCGGTAAAGTTTATATATTTCTGGTAGTGTAATAGGTTCTTTTAAAGCTTCTTTATCTATCAAAAACTCGCGCCATACCTTTGCACTTTGAAAGGCATGTAATCTACTTAAAAAACGCCCACAAGCTCCTGTTTGTTTTCCTGTTTTTGCGATTGTCTCTGGAACAGCTGTAATATAAACATTTGCTTCGGTGTTTTTACCAAAACGGTCTAGCCTCCCTAGTCTTTGTAGCCAGTTTTCTGCATGGGTAAATTCTGTAATCATTTTATCGGCACTAATATTCAGTGAGGCTTGTACGATTGGACCCGCTCTTAATACATCATATTCTTTTGTTCCATTTTCTTTAAAACATTCAAATACTTTATTAAAAATTTCGGATTTATCTGATTTTTTAAATTTAGAATGAATCAGTAGCGCATTTTCATGTTTTTGGTTTTGAATAAAACTCTTTTGAGCCGTGATAGCGGTATTACTAATAACAAAGGTGTTTTTATCTTGTTGTTGATAGAGAGGATTAGTGTCATCTTGCAATCCTTCATCAAATTCTTGAAATTCAATTTTGTAAGTGCTTTTGTTAAAGCTAGGCATTTCAATAATGTCTTGAGAATCAATCTTAAGTAGGTTCTCTACAAAATGGTAATTTGGAGTAGCTGAGACTAAAAGCGTATTTGCTTTCTCTTCTTGCATTTTTTTACATTCAACTAATTCAGAAAAAAGTAGATTAAATGCTGGCATGGTGATGTATTCATGGTATTCATCAAACACCACATGAGCATTCATATATTCAACTAGCGTTGTTACATTGCGGTGACTAATGATTGCGTTTGTTATTTGATCTATTGTGGTAATAACAATATCACCTGAAAAAGCTTGATCTTCAGGGGTTTCTTCTTCCTTTCCTGCTTGATAGATTGTTTTAAATTCACCCGTATTAATTTCTATTTTTGCATCGGGTAAATATTCTTTGTTTTTAACTAAGTCCTCTATTAAACCTAAGCAGACTTGGACACGAGGGCAAACCCATATTATTTTTTTGGCATTACCCATCATCGCCCACTCTAGGGCTATTTTGGTTTTTCCACACCCTGCTGCACCTTGCAAAACACCAATGTGTTCAACGTCTGTTAGTTTTATTGCTACTTCATTTTGTTTTCTATTTCGTTCACTTTCAGGATATTTTGTGTTAAATCCATCTAAGCATTTTTGTATATGGCGTTTGAGTTCGCGCCCTGTTGTATTAGTCAGTTCAAATACTTGGTGTAGAGATGATTCTTCAATATGGTTATTTAGTGCCTCACCGCTTAACTTTGACACATTGCGGTCTGCGGTAATTAATGCTGAACGGATGAGATTATTTCTAGCATTTATTTTAATATTCTTGATATAGTTTTTTATATTATCTGAACTAGAATAATGCTTATATTTGGGTAGCTCTATTTCTTCTAACTCATATTCTTTGTCATCATTTAATCTTGTTAAATTAATTGATAATGTAGTGGGTTTACTATCAATATCATATTGTTCAGATAGATTATTTACAGAACTCATTATCTGTTTAAAGGAATCAAACAGTGTTTTTAATTGTTCGTCATTAAGGTTTGCACTTAGCTTATCGTAAACGGTATAGAGCTTTTTAAACGGCAGTTTACGATACGGCTTAGCGTGATGCCAATAAATAGCGTGTTGTAAACTGTCTATATTTTGGGGTGGTATATCGCCTTTGTCCTTTAGTAAGTAGTATAAAAATAATGATATTTCATTGTGCCTAGGGTGCTTTTCAAATGAAAACTTACCTGCTTTATCAATATGTTGTCCTTCATCTGGTAGCTCATCAATAATTTTCTTTTTAGTTTTCTCAATAATCCAATTTTGAAAAGCAGGGTCTATTTTCCCTATATCATGATAACAACCTGCCATAAATGCGAGTTTGGATAGATTAGAATTCTCCACAAGGCTACTCATTATTTGTTGAGCTACATAACCCACTGCAAACAAGTGTTGATCGAGTGGCTGTTTTTTTGTATTTGCATAGTAATCTTTTATATTCACGATTATTTCATCCATTTTTAGTGCATCTAATTGATTGGTATAATTAACAGGCACAACCCCCTCCGTATTAAACTTATCCTTATTCCCAACGACCCATAAAAATTCTGAGCGTGAGCGGCTGCGTATCCAGTGGCAACTGACGGCGGTGTTTTTGCTGGCTGTTTTTCTTAATAATTTTTTTACAGCGGTTAAGCCTTCATTGGTTATCACCGTTTGCCATGTTCTGTTGCCTATACGGTTGGCGAAGGCATCTAGCACTCGTCGGGTTTTGTTGAGTGATTTTTTTTCGCATTGGCT
>JALSLS010000443.1 GCA_026988195.1 Methylomonas sp. | reverse complement strand
GTCACATCAAACACACCTTCTAGTTCAGAAAAGAACATCCTTGTAATCGTCTGGTCAGGGTGAGTAAAAACAGCTTTACGCTGTTGTTCGTGCAATTGAATAGGCACCGCTCCATTGCCTTTCATATTATTGTCATTAGCACCTAAAGTTAAATCAAGACTTGCTCTCTCTCCTCGCCAACTCAGAGTACCAAACACTTGATTAGCCTCAGTCTGTGAAAAATCTCGCCAACCTTCTTCTTCAAAGTGATGTAGGTCAATAAAATAACCCCAGGTACCATTATTCCACCCACTCATTAACTCTTCTGAATGCCGCTCCCAAGAACCACCCGAAACTTCCAGCTGATGCCCTGGAGAAGAGAACCCCGTTTTTGTTTTAAGTGAAATAGCGCCCCCCAAAGTATTTAACCCAAACAAAGGGTTGGACCCTGGCATTAAGGTCATACTATCAATAGCCCCTTGAGGTATTAAATCCCAATTGACTGTATCACCAAAAGGCTCGTTAAAACGCACCCCATTAACATAAACCGATAAGCCTTGAGGTAGGCCTAATAAAGGTGAGGCCACAAAACCTCGGTAATAAATATCAGGTTGTAAAGGGTTGTTTTGTGCTTCATTAACATGAACACTCCCCAAATAACGGTTCATATAATCTGCTATTGAAGTCGTTTGCCCCTTTTTCAACTGTTCAGCAGTAACACTTTGTATATTTGCAGGAATTTTATCTAAAGATACTCCACGACCAGTCAAGGGTGTCATACCAAAAACCTCAACAGGTTCAAGTATTAAAGCTTGATCTTCTGCATTGACTGAATTCATTCCCAGCATTAAAAAAAGGGGAGGAAATAACCCTTTTACAACTATATTCATTTAATTTCTCATCAATAACTAACTATTACATCCATGATAGTGAAATAAACATTCACCAAATAGCCTAGCTAAAAAAAAGGA
Organism: Methylomonas sp.; assembly: GCA_026988195.1. Classification (GTDB taxonomy): domain Bacteria; phylum Pseudomonadota; class Gammaproteobacteria; order Methylococcales; family Methylomonadaceae; genus QPIN01. Next base: position 6,125 of record JALSLS010000443.1, on the reverse strand, counting down.
ATTTTTCCTGCTCTGTTATATTCAAGGCTTCAATCATTACAAATTTACACTCTAATTCTTTAGTTTCTATATAATCACAAGAAAACACACCAATTTCACCTAAAGCAGGTCTTTCAATGGCAAATATCCAAGCTTTTTTAAACACCCAGTTTTCACGCATTCAGTCCAGTCAAAATTATATTAAAATCAAAGCAATGCCTACGACTCAGCGCTGGGCCACCATTGCAGGAATTTTTTTACTATCCCTAACAATATTTTTTATTTTTTTATATCTAGTCTTTGGAGAAATCGTTGTTATAGGATTTATAGCAAGTATTCTGGCTGGATTAGCCACGGGAGTTGGCGCACTTCCTGCTCTTTTTTTTAAAGACATTTCTAATAAAGTATTTAGTAGCTTATTAGGAGGGGCGGCAGGTGTTATGCTTGCTGCAACCGCGTTCTCTTTGTTGGTACCTGGAATTGAATATGGCAATGCAATATGGCCTGGAAATGGTCTCTGGATCGTTGCTATCGGGATGATCATAGGCGCACTTTTTCTTCATTATGCTGACCAAAACTTACCCCACCTTCATTTCGACGCCATCCCTAATGCCAATCAAGATTCCATACAGAAAATATGGCTGTTTATCCTAGCCATTACTATTCACAACTTTCCAGAAGGAATGACTGTTGGTGTCAGCTTTGGTACAGGTGATATAAAAAATGGAATCGTTTTAGCTATTGCCATTGCTTTACAAAATATTCCTGAAGGTTTGGCCGTAGCGCTTCCCCTTGTTGGCCTAGGCTATAACAAATGGAAAGCCGTAGGTATTGCTACCTTAACTGGATTAGTTGAACCCATTGGTGGCTTACTGGGTATCACTATGGTTACCCTTTTTTCTTCATTCTTACCCATTGCCATGGGCTTTGCTGCCGGAGCAATGCTCTTTGTGATCAGTGAAGAAATCATCCCAGAAACACATTCTAAAGGCCGCTCTCGCCATGCAACTTTTTCATTACTGCTAGGGTTTATTATTATGATGGCATTAGATAACTTACTTGTTTAGGAATGGGCACGGAATGAATTGAACAACTGGCGCAGGATTTTTGTTCATATTCAAGGCGTACAAACAGGCGCATAGCAAGCTACGCAACTGTTTGTGCAACGCAGAAAATGGACAAAAAGACTAGCTAGTTGCTCAAGTTATTTTGTGCACGTTCCTTAGACAGCAACGATAGAATATGATTATCGATAGGTATAATTTATTATTGAAGTATTTTTAGACAGTCCGGAAGGATGGGTAACTACTTGCTTCCACTTCAATGTTAATACAATAGGCATTTAATATGAATAATCCTAATCCAGCCGCTATAGAAAAGACAGGTGATTTTTTCGAACTTTCTTTAACTTCTGAACAAATTAATAATAAACGTACTGCTGTTCGTTACATCAGAAATGATATAACGGCACAAATTGATATTACTGGTTTTTTTAATTCCTCCACATTACGTCCAGTTGATTTATTAGATATTAGTAGTAAAGGTGCTGCTATAAAATGTAGTAAACCTATCTCATTAAAAAAGAAAATCATACTTAACTTACTTTCTGAAGGTAAGACAATTTTCAAGATTTCTGCTAAATTTGTATACAACAATCAAAGTACACAAAATTATGGTCTAAAGTTTGACCAATTTAACAACAAACTTGGCGATTTTTTAGTATCATCTGAGCATGATTTAGTTTTTAAATAAACAATCCAATGACTAACAATCTAAATCATCTGTTTATTAAGGGGGCAACATGGAAATTAATGTACAACAAACTAACACTCAACAGTCAGCAACTCCTATTAGTTCTGCTGCTACTCCACCCATTACAGAACAACAATCACAAGCTAAAGAGTCAGGCCTGAATACAGCTTCAACTGTCAACCTATCGACAGAAGCTCAAAAGCTATCGACAGAACCTAAAAACACAGAAAACGCACAACCACTAACAACAAGAAAGCAAGCTGAAGAGTCAGTTATTCAATTACAAAAAGATGCAGCAAATGATCCAGTACAAACCCAACTAGCTCAAAGTAACTCACTCACATCAGACCAAGTTTCCAGACTCATTGGCTAACATAAGCATGCCAATTTTAAGTCATATTTTTATTTATCCTGTCAAATCTCTTGCTGGTATAGAAGTTTCTAATTGGCAGGTCAATAAAAAAGGCCTATTACACGACAGAAAATGGATGTTAATTGATAGTAACAACCAATTTTTAAGTCAGCGCCATATCCCAAAAATGGCACTTATTCATACTCAATTAACAAAGACCGAACTTATTCTAAGTAATGCTTTATCAGGCAGTATTTCTTTACCGCTAAACCCTCAAGGTGGTCACGATATTATATCCACCATTTGGAATGATCAATGCCCATCAAAAACTATTTCTCAAGAAGCTGACCAGTGGCTAAGTGACTTTTTAGAGATAGAGTGTAAACTAGTCTACCAAGCAGATGAAGTCTCTCGATTTGTTGACCCTAAATATGCCGCTACAACTGACATTGTTAACTTCTCAGATGGCTTCCCCTTCCTTATTACCTCAGAAGCGTCTTTAGACTCTTTGAATCAGGCGATGGATCTCCCGTTACCGATGCAAAGGTTTCGTCCAAACCTTGTTATTTCACACTGCAATAGCTATGCAGAAGATAGTTGGCGTGAAATTAGCATTAACAACATTAATTTTAGGCTGCCAAAACCCTGTTCAAGATGTGCGGTACCTACCATAAACACTGATACAGCAGAAACCAACAAAGAACCGCTAACAACACTGAGTCGTATACGAAAATGGAATAAAAAAGTTTTTTTTGGTCAAAATGCTTTACACAACAATACTGGAGAGCTATCAGTAAATGACAAGGTAAACGTCATTTTAACTGGCCCAAAGCAGCCGCCACTGTAGTTTCCCTAGGAGGCACTTTTCCTAAGACCTTATTTGCAGTAGAATGACCGCCTATTACTCTCCTTTGCTAATCACATTAACACGACTCCCATATATCTATGGGATACCAATATACTTACGTCATATTCTATTAAATCAATGAGCTCAACTGAAAACCAACCTTCATCAAATTTTATTCGCCACCTTATTACTAAAGATATAAGTAACAATAAAAACGATGGTAAAGTTATTACCCGATTCCCACCTGAGCCAAACGGTTATTTGCATATTGGTCATGCAAAATCAATTTGCTTAAATTTTGGAATGGCAGCTGAATACAACGGCACTTGTAATTTGCGCTTCGACGATACTAATCCAGAAAAAGAAAGCATTGAGTTTATGCAATCAATTGAGCGTGATGTTCAATGGCTAGGCTTTGAATGGGCTAATAAAAACCATGCATCCGATTATTTTGAACAGCTTTATAATTATGCTGTTCTATTAATCAAGGGTGGCAACGCTTATGTTGATAGCTTAAATGCTGAACAAATTCGGGAATACCGTGGGTCATTAACTGAGCCAGGGAAAGAAAGCCCAGATAGAAGTCGAACGATTGAGGATAATTTGGCTTTATTCGCTAACATGCGTGCCGGAGAATATGCCGATGGACAATTTGTGTTACGTGCAAAAATTGATATGGCTTCACCCAATATTAGTTTACGTGACCCTACTCTTTATCGTATTAGACACATTCACCATCAACGTACTGGTGATAATTGGTGTTTATATCCAATGTATGATTTTACCCATTGTTTATCGGATGCTATAGAAGGTATTACTCATTCACTTTGTACTTTAGAATTTGAAGCGCACCGCCCACTTTATGATTGGGTTCTCGATACATTACAAACACCTAGCCACCCCCAACAAATTGAATTTGCTAGATTACAACTTGAATACACCATTGTTAGTAAACGTAAACTTGCACAGCTGGTCAATGAAAACCATGTCACTGGCTGGGATGATCCCCGTATGCCTACTATTGCGGGTATGCGCCGAGCAGGTTATACCGCCACATCAATCCGAGATTTTTGTGAACGTATAGGAATTACCAAAAAGGATTCTTGGATAGAAATGGCAGTACTGGAAAACTGTATCCGTGAAGACTTAAATAATAATGCCCCTCGTGCGATGGCAGTATTAGACCCTATTCGCATCGTGCTAGAAAACTACCCAGACAACCAAGTTGAAACCTTAGAGGTCAGTAACCACCCCCAAAAACCCGAATTAGGCACTCGATCTATTCCTTTCTCTAAAGTAGTACTGATTGAAAGAGATGATTTTGCAGAAATCCCACCCCCTAAATTTAAACGTCTAATTACAGGTGGCGAAGTACGTCTACGAAGTTCTTATGTCATAAAATGTAATGAAGTCATTAAGGGTGATGCAGGCAATATCATTGAGCTACGCTGTAGTTATGACCCCGACACGCTAGGAAAAAAACCAGAAGGCCGCAAAGTAAAAGGGGTTATACACTGGGTGTCTGAACAACAATCACTTCCTGCTGAATTACGCTTATATGATCGCTTATTTAATGTTGCCAACCCCGCCTCAGAAGAAAATTTTATTGATGCAATCAACCCTAATTCACTCGAAACACTCAAAAATTGTAGAGTTGAAGCAAGTTTAGCGGAAGTAAATTCAGGCGACCAATTTCAATTTGAACGTGTAGGTTATTTTTGTGTGGATTCAGTTGATAGTTCAGCAGAAAAGCTAGTTTTTAATAGAACGGTTACTTTGCGTGATACCTGGGCTAAATAAAAAGCTATTTTTAAGCCTATTACACTGCTAGGTACTGTGTAAGTGATCTTCAGATAGGTTGGGTTATCACTTTACGCCTGATAAACTAATCCAACCTATTTTTTCGGATCTCTTGAAAAGTGAGTCTTTAGCTTCTACGAGCACGACTAACAACCAGTCCCACCATTCCACTAAAGAAAAGATAAAAAGCAGCGGGGACAGGTACGGCACTAACAAGGTTTGCTTCAATATGATACGAAATATAATTGGTAGCACCAAAAACAGACTCTAGCTGAAAAACACCATCACTGGCATCTTGTTTGAAATACCCCCCTCCTTCTAATATAAGCTCCTCACCGCTGAACTCCCCATCAATATAGGGCGCATCAAAATCTATCATTGTACTACAAGAACAAATCCAATTGATTGGATTCTTATAAACATAATCATAGACTAATGTATAATTATCATTCCAAAATCCAAGTTCTGATAGATCAACATTATCAAATTCTGATTGTATACTTAAAGAAGAAAGTCTAGTTTCATTTAATATCCAAAATTCAGTATTTTCAAACCTCTCAAAAAGCCCAATCATTCCAGATATTGAATGCTCTACTGGTAATTTAATAGGCTCTTCTCGATTAAAAATGTAAGGGTTATCATCAATTTTGAAATAGCTTTTCTCAGCATCAATTTTCAAAGAATACTGAGTAATCCTCTGAATAGGAACAAACTTTGGGGGCTGCACAATACTAAAAACAGGAGATTCAATTTCAACCGTAAGCGCATTTGCAACTGAATGGGTAGCCAACAATAAAAAACAAACAAAATACTTCATTAATTTAACCATTATCCTTAATTTAATTAAGCAATAATTCTAACATATAAAGCACCCACTACAAACTACATAATATAATTATACTTCGCGCGGTTATGATGCGGAGTAAACTAGGGAACCACAGCTTAAAAAGCCTATTATCCCCAACTCCTAAAAGATATATTTGATTTTTCCTGCCAGAAAATGTGCCAGTTATGACTGATTGCAAAATCATAGTGATTTAGGCAACCAGCAACAAATAACCCACCCACCTTGTTGGCTTTTTTGTCCCTGCTCAAACCATCTCAATCGTTACGTAGCTGGCTATGCGCCTCTTGAGATAGTTTAAGCAGAAACAAAAAATCTGCGCAATCTGGGTGGGTTATTTATTGCCAGTTACCTTAGGAGAATTAACCGGCACTGATTTATTGTGGCTTCAGGGGCGTCATTCCCAGTAGGGTGAGTTTAAATAACATTATTGTAGTCACAACCAAACGCGAACTAAAAAATGAGAAAAAAACGTGTTACTTTATTAGTTAGATAGAGGCGAGAGATGCTAAGAAACTAAGGCATATTGTTCGTACTCATTGGGGCATTTA
>JALSLS010000442.1 GCA_026988195.1 Methylomonas sp. | reverse complement strand
TACATGGGCCTCAATATAAGGGCAAACAGCATATTCGTTATTCTGGTTCTTTATTAAAATATTCTTTTTCTGAGCATAAGCAAAATAAAGGGGTTACTTTAGTTGAATTAAATGAGAACGGGTTGGTATCAGTAGAGCAGCTCAAATTAACACCTCAAAAGGATTTAAGGGTGATTGAAGGCTTGTTAGAAGAGCTGGTCGAACAGGGAAAAACGGATCCGCGCAATAATGATTATTTATTAGCTAAACTAACGGATAAGCAAGATATACTTGATCCTATGGGGCAGTTGAGAAAGATTTATCCTAATGTTTTGCAATTAGAACGGACACAGTTTGTGTTATCAAATGGAAGTCGGTTAGTAGCAGATGTCGGACTCAAGCGGACAGAGCAACAAGTGTTTAATGATTTCTTTGCACAAGTGATTGGTGGTGATTTAACTGAGGAACAAACTGCTTTATTGATAGACATTATTGCTGAAGCAAAAACGGCTGTCGAGGGAGTGGAATGAAATTACATACCTTAGAAATACAAGCTTTTGGCCCCTTTGCAAAAAGGGAAGTTATTAACTTTTCAGTATTAGGCAAAAATCCTTTATTTTTAATTGATGGTGCTACTGGTGCCGGAAAATCCTCGATTCTTCACGCTATTTGTTATGCATTATATGGAGAAACTACGGATTCAGAACGTAAGGAGCTTGGGTTAAGGTGTGACCATGCAGATCCAGAGGTACTGACTGAATTATCCTTAGAGTTTAGTATTAGAGAGTGTTGCTACCGAATTACCCGGGTTCCGACACAAATGCGCCCATCTAAACGCGGTGGTGGGGAGACAGAGCAAAAATCTACAGTGCATTTAAGGCGTGTTCTTGAAGGTGGCAAGGAAGAAACCTTAGTTGCCAAGAAGAATAGAGATGCAGATATAAAAATTGCTGAAATTGTAGGGTTAACAGCGGAGCAATTCTTACAAGTGATGGTTTTGCCACAAGGTAAATTTCGTGAACTGTTGTTGGCTAAATCAGATGATCGACAAGCTATCTTATCGACTTTATTTCAAACTGAAATCTATAAGCGAATTGAGCAGTTATTAAAAGATAAAGCAGGTACTATTGCAAAACAGAACCAAATATTTGAAGATAGAAAGAATGAAGCACTTTCTGATAGGGGGGTTGTGGATAAGGAAGCATTAGAAAATGCCATTGGAGAAGCAGTTGGCTTGTTAGAAGTTAAACAAAAAGAAAAACAGCGAATCTCTGAAATACAACAACAAGCAATAACAGCAAAGCAAACAGCTGAAGCGTTGGGGCAGTCTTTTGAACGTCGAAATAATAAGCAAAAAGAACTGCAAAGCTATCAACTAAAAGCCGATGAAATAACCGCCGATAAACAACGTATTAAAAGTGCAGAAAAGGCGGGTTCTATAGTCCCTATATGGCAAATAGTACAAGCTACTCTAAAAGACATTAAGCTAAAAAGGCTTGAGATAAACAAGCTAAAGCAAGATAAAGAAAAGGCAGATTTACGGGTTAATAGAGCAAAGGCTGAGGTGAGCCAAGTCACAGAAGAGTATAAACAGCGTGACTCGCTTAAGGCTGAAGAGATTGTCATTAAGGGGTATCAACAAAAGCTCACAACTTTTGAGGCCTTAAATGAGGCATTCTTACACGCTGATAAAAATCATCAAACAGCATTAGCTAAAAAAACTAAACTAGAGGCGCAAGGCGAGGCTATTGAACAGGCCTTAATCATATTAAAAAGTGAGATTGAATCTTTAGAGCGGGCGATTGGCAATAAAGCGAGTATTGTTGAGCAGAAGTTGTTGGCTAAAGGGGTTTTTGATAAGCGTAAAGAATTAGAAGTTGCGCGTGCGGATTTGCTGAGTTTTGATCAGGCTTATCAAAAACAAAAAGAAATGTTGGGCTTGGCGGGTAAAACCTATAAAAAAGCGGAAGAAAAAGCTATTCGTACAGAAATGCTTTGGTTTTCAAGTCAAGCGGCTGTTTTGGCGGCAAAGCTAGAAGACGGACAGCCTTGTGCTGTGTGTGGTAGTCTTGAACACCCTAATCCAGCTAATTTAGCAAGTGATAAAGTAGAGCTTACTCAAGCGTTAGTTGATCAGGCTAGAGCTTTACAAGTAAAGCAATTTAAAAAAATGGATGCCATTAAAGTTAAAGTACAAGCTTGTTTACATTCGCTGACAGATAAAGATAATCATGTTAAGCAATTGGAAGAGCTGTTAGCAGCTAACGCGGCCAAACCCTTATCGGAGGTGGAACAGGTTCATAAAAACCTAGAATTAGATTTAAAGCGAATAGAAAGTAAACAAAGTCAATTGCTTGAGGCCTTGAAGAAAAAGACTGATAAAGAAAATGAACGAACCTCTCTTGCTAAAAAGATTAAATCTATTGACGATAAAATACCTGAATTAATAGCACTTAAGGCAACAACAAAAAGTGAGTTAGAAGCTGTCAATAAATCATTACCTGAAGCTTATAGGAATACCGAGGCGATTACACAAGAGCTGACCCGTATTTTACAAAAGATTGATACTCTAGAAACTAGATATGAGGTGGCTAATAAACAATTGACCAGCTCCTTAAAAAACCAATCCTCAATGGAGTCTGCAGAGGTAGAGTTAAATAAAAATCTAGATGATTTAGAGTCGCGTAACGAAGTACAGTCTCAACGATGGCAACAAGCTTTGGCAGAAAGTGAATTTGCCACTGAAGCAGCATTTTCTAATGCTCAAATGGATAAAAATGAGTTTAATGTGCTAGTGGATAATGTGAAAGCATATGATGATAGGGTCAAAGCGTTGCAAGCAGAGTTAGGTATACTGGAACATCAGTTAAAAGACAAGCAACTTCCAGATTTGGAAAAGCTGAAGCAGCAATTGGACGTGGTAAAAAACGAATTTACTTTGGCAGAAAATGAGTGGGCAATAGCTAATCAGCAGAAAGTAAGGTTGCTTGATACTCAACAGAAAATAAAAAATATTGAAAGACAGCAAGTCGATATAAAAAAGCAGTATGAAGTTGTCGGAACCTTATCAATAGCTGCATCGGGCCGAGGTAATGTCAGAGTTACCTTGGAGCGGTTTGTATTAGGTAATATTTTAGATTCAGTTTTAAGTATTGCCAGTCAGCGACTGCATATTATGAGTAAAGGCCAGTATCGGTTAATTCGGCAAAATGAAGAGGAACAGAAAAAAAATACCACAGCAGGATTGGATTTGGCTATTGATGATGCCTATACAGGGAAAGCGAGGCCTGTTGCAACATTATCTGGAGGTGAATCTTTTATGGCTTCACTTGCGTTAGCATTGGGCTTATCTGATGTGGTGCAAGAACGCTCAGGTGGAATCCAGCTTGATACCTTATTTATAGATGAAGGTTTTGGTAGTCTGGATCAAGATTCTTTGCAGCTAGCCATTAATACTTTGATTGATTTGCAATCAGCAGGGCGAAGCATTGGTATTATTTCGCATGTCTCCGAGCTAAAAGAGCAAATGTCTCAGCGAATTGAAGTGACAGGGTCTAGAAGTGGCAGCCGTATTAAAGTGGTTGCTTAATAATTAAATAATACCCGAAACTAGATTTATAGGATGTGCCGACGCAGGAGGCGCATCGGGGGCTATTGATGCTCTTCGTTTCTCAGCACATCCTATGAGTTATATTTATTTTATAGCTAATAATTAGGTGAATAATATGACGAATAAACAAGTTTTTTCGACAGCTTAGGAACGCGCACGGAATAACTTAGGCAACTGACGCAGGATTTTCGTTCGTATTCAAGACGTATAAATAGGCGCATAGCAAGCTACGCAACTATTTATACAACGCAGAAGACGGACAAAAAGACAAGTTAGATGCTCAAGTTATTTCGTGCACGTTCCTTAGGGAGGGTATTAGACAAATCCCCCTCAATCCCCCTTTTTCAAAGGGGGAGGTGAACCAGGGTAAGCAGGCTTAAATTGACTTTTTAAATGATATATAGATCAACAGCTTGCTAGTCGTGTGATTTTAATACAACTAGAAAAACAATATTTTTCAGATCCCCCTGTTTTTAACCTATTGATTTTATTGTTTATAAATTTAAGCCCGGTTGCCCCTGGGAGGTGAACTGTTATTTCAATCTGGCTTAGCGATAAAAACCATCTTCCCTATTTAAGGGTGCTTTTTAACTCGTCCCAAAGTGACTGGTAGGCTTCTACTGAGCGAGATTTATTCATATACCCAGCTAAAGGCATACGTTCTACCCCCATACGTTCAATATCACTGGCATAAGGAATGATGCTTTGTAATATATCGGGGTGTTGTTCCGATAAAAATTCAATAATCTCTCTGTGCATTTTCTTTCGTCTATCAGCCATAGAAAAGAAAGGCAGTAATTTAATATTTTTAAGCTTATTATCTTTTATGTATTTTTTTAATTGTTCCAGTGTTCGTAAAGATAGGGTTGTTGGAATAATCGGAGATAATAATAAATCTGATGCCTCAAAAATAGCCTCTGATAACAATGAAATGTTAGGGGGGCAGTCTAGAAAAATAAAATCGTATTCTTTTGTTAAAGGGCTTAATAGCTTTTTAAGGCGTTGAGTCGGTTTCTTACGTTCATCAAGTATTAAGTCGAGATTCCTAAATGAAAAGTCAGCAGGAAGTAGGTCAAGGTTTTCAAAATCAGTGGCTTTAATTAAACCATCGAGCTCCCTGTCTCCTGCAATAAGCGCTTTACTGCCACCTTTAACTTTAGGTTTAATTCTAAAGTAGTAGGTGCTAGCACCTTGAGGGTCTAAATCCCAAATCAAAGTTTTATAGTTATTTTTTGCAGCTAAAAAAGCTAGATTTACAGCCGTTGAGGTTTTACCAACGCCACCTTTAATATTGTAAGTTGCAATAATGGTCATCAATATTCCTCTTATGCTTTATGGGCAAATAAATGTTTAAAAGTTGCTTTATTTTCAGGTGTAATAAATATATTGAATTGTTCAGCAAAATGATTGCGAGCAGAATGTTTCATGGTATCTAAATACTGAACCAAAACTCCCATAGCTAACAAGGTGTTAGAGGCTACGTGGTTATTCATCATTTCTTCACTAAAATGTTTAATGTTGAGTTCTTGAATTTCATAATCTTGAAAATCACCTAAGACTGATTGAAAGCCTTTTAATGACTTAATAGCTGTTTTTATCTCTTGTTGGGGATATAAACTTTGGAAAAACTCCATTAAATAGCGTAGTTTTTTACATGTTTTTCTTAAATCATGTAAAGCTTCAGCTGGTGAGTTAGCATTAATTGCATTTCCTTCTTTTATGACTCGCTGATAGACCTTCCATATCCTTATGTTCGCAACTTCTTGAATTGATTGATTAGCGTGGCTAGCTTGACCTTTTTTCGGTAAAGGTTCGTTCAAATATTCTTCCCAAGCAATTAATTGTTTTTTATATTGCGGACTTTTAAGTTTTTCTGATAGTTCTTTTTGGGCTTGTTGTTGCTTTTGTAAAAGAAGGTCATACAAAGGTGCAATATCATCTTGTAAAGAGAGGGGAAGGTTTTTTTTATAGTGTGGGTAGCTTAATAGGTAAACGTCTAAATCACGAGTAGGCCCAGTAATTTGTCCTAGCCAAGCAAAGAAACTAGCATGCTGGGATACTTTTTCTGCCGGTAAGGTGTTTTTGATTTGGCTTAAGCCTGACCGAGTGCGTCGTACTGCAACACGAAAATCATGTAAAAATTCAGAGTCAGTATCTTGAATGGTACCGGCTTCGTTAGCCTGCATGGCTTGTAATAAATGTTTATAAATAAATTTACTTGCCTTATCTGCACGCATATCAGGCTTTAATTTTATCGTAATTTTGGAGCTATAATCTTTTACCTTACGCCCTTGCTGTTTGAGTTCTTCATGTAAAAGGGAACCTGATAGGGATGGTACTAAATCAAATTTTTCTTGTAATAGACGGGCAATTTTTTGATGAGATTTTTCATAGCCTTTAAGAGGGTGGAGCTGGACACGATTATTAAGGTGTTCATGTTGCTCTATTTGTAGTCGTAAAATGGTTTTTTGATCTTTATTTACAATGTTAACCAGATAAGCTTCGTAAGGAAGGTGACAAATAGGTAACAAGGCTCTCATTTCCAATATGGGCTCAAGTTTCTTCTTAAATGGACTCTCAGGAAACAGGTGGCTAAAGCTGGGGACATGGCCTATTTCGATGCTGGAAATTAAATGCCCACTCTTATTATGCATTAATTTCAGTTGGGATATGATTTGTGAATGGTTATATTCACAAATCATATCAGCATTATATAAACGCCAGTCAAAGCTGTCGTAAAATGTTTTTATTGTATATTGCTGGTTGACTATTTGTAGGTCAACTTGTTTGCCAAGCTTAGATATAAATTTTTTAACGGTCAGGTTGGCTGGGATTTCAAAATACACTGGAATTTCGTTCATTGTTACGCGTTAAAGTTAAGTTGAATACTTAGATAATTTGAGTGATCAAATAGGCTCTGTTGATTAACAATAGCATATATATGTATTTAGAATATGACAATAAGCTGACTATAATTAAGGTTTGGTTTCTTCTTAATTGTAAGAATATCTATAAAGTTTATAGATACAATGAAATGGGGGTACTCGCTTCAGCGTTACGGAACGCAGAAGCGTTCAGTAACTAGTTCCCACGCACTGCATGGGAACTAGTTGGTCGTTTATTTATACGAGTTTTGGAATGGAGTCACAAACCCCATTTCGCATTGCTTATTAAACAACCATTCAACATTTGTAGAGTAGAGCCAATATTAAGGAACGTGCATGAAACAACTTACCGATTTCTAACGTGTCTTTTTGCTCCAGATGGAATGATCTCATTCGTTGCGTAGCTGGCTATGCGCCTCTTGAGATAGTTTGATCAGAAACAAAAAATCTGCGCAATCTGGGTGGGTTATTTATTGCCAGTTGCCTAAGGAACGTGCACGAAATAACTTGGGCATCTAACTTGTCTTTTTGTCCGTCTTCTGCGTTGTATAAATAGTTGCGTAGCTTGCTATGCGCCTATTTATACGTCTTGAATACGAACAAAAATCCTGCGTCAGTTGCCTAAGTTATTCCGTGCG
>JALSLS010000441.1 GCA_026988195.1 Methylomonas sp. | reverse complement strand
ATAACTTCCCGGTTTCTAACTTGTCTTTTTGTTCCAGATGGAATGATCTCATTCCATCTGGAACAAAAATCCTACGTTATAATTTCGGGAAGTTATTCCATACACGTTCCTATGTATAATGCCAGATGATTGAGAGGGTATTATTTTGTACAGTCGGTGTAACAAAAAATTGAATAAGGAAAAATGCCGTGTTAGAAATTTCAAATAGTGTTTCCATTCCAGACAATGAAATTGAGATTTCAGCAATTCGTGCACAAGGGGCGGGGGGGCAAAATGTCAATAAAGTCTCTTCAGCGATTCATTTACGTTTTGATATTAATGCCTCCTCACTCCCAGAGTTTTATAAACAACGCCTTTTAAGTTTGCGCGATAAACGTATCACTAAAGAGGGTGTGATTGTTATTAAGGCTCAGACATTTCGCACGCAGGAAAAAAATAGAGCCGATGCTTTTGAGCGCTTAATAGATGTTATTAAGCAGGTAACGGTGGTTAATAAAGTAAGGCGACCTACAAAACCGACTAGAAACTCTCAGAAAAGAAGAATGGATAGTAAGACCAAACGTAGTAAAACAAAAGCGTTGCGGGGCAGGGTGTTGGAATAACTCAATGATCAAAAAAGAAAATAATGAAGAAAACAGATAAAAAAATAGATAAGCAAATTTGCCTAGCATTAACCAGTGCTTGTGAAGCTGCAAAGCTGCAAGTACAGGGGTTTCAATGGCTAACTCATCTGGTCAATTACAAGAAATTTCCAGAAAGTTTATCGATAATTTGTATCTTTGATACAAAAGCAGGGCTTGATCAGGCTCGTCAACAAATGAAAGACCAGCTCATTGTGAGTTTAATCAAAAATGAACTAGAACAGATAAATATCAGCTTTAAACAGTTAAATCGCTATGTTTTTTTTGATACAGAAGAAGCCTGTGAGGTTGAGCATAATGGCAATTGGTCAAAACGGTTTGGGTAACGCTAGCATTACCACGCTCCGTGTAACTTTAAGCTTCAAAAGTAGGATGGGCAAAGGAGGTACGACGTGTCCATCAATGACATCGCGCTGAATTGATGGGCACATTATCGCTTTGCCCATCCTTTAACAGGAACGGTGAGTGATAAAGTGTTAAATACTTTTTAAGTAATCACTTAGGCAGTTAGCAATAAATAAACTATCAGCCATCGTTTGTATGATTAATTTCCACGCAGAGCATCATTGCCATTAAGTTAAGATAACAGGTAGGATGTGCTGACGATAGGAAGCGCATCGTTTACAGCTGATGCGCTTCCTATCGTCAGCACATCCTACAGCAAATTGCTTAACTTAATGACAGTGACGCAGAGCACGGGAACAATTTTGGTGGTTTATTTATTGCGAGTTACCTTAGGAGCGTGCATGAAACAACTTCCCGATTTCTAACTTGTCTTTTTGCTCCAGATGGAATGATCTCATTCGTTGCGTAGCTGGCTATGCGCCTCATGAGATCATTCCACCTGAAACAAAAATCCTACGTTATAATTTCGGGAAGTTATTCCATACACGTTCCTTAGTATCTAATCCAAAGGCTATTAAACCAAATGAAGGTTAAAATACCTGTGATAGCTTTTATGGGTGGCAATCTAAAGAGCCAAGTAAGATAGCGATCAAATAGATCTAGGTGATGAGGTATAACTTTTGCAGCTGGATCGCCCATTTTGAAATGACGATCACAATCTAGTTTAAAGACCAGTTGCCAAGTATTTGAGGCTACATAGGCTCCGATTTGATACCACATTCTAATAGACTTTAGGGTTCCAAGCTCTTTCATCAGTTTAGTGACAGCGGCTAAGAAAGGTCGCATCTGTAATCCTTGGGTATCTGTCTGTGACTGGTAAGCGGATTGAGCTAGATCGAAAAAACGGTGAAGTCCAATGTGATTGAAATTACAAAGAAAGGCATTGAGTATTTGGCGCTCTACCAACCCTTCAATAACAAATCGACGGGCTGAGGTTTGAATGGTTCCCGGTAATGTAACCCAGCTACCTTTTTCAAAAATTTTGCTAGCAATTTTAGCATCTTCCATGAAGTGTAAACCCTCATCAAAACCACCGACAGTCTTAAAAAATGCTGAGCTAATTATTAGTCCTTGGTCACCATTAATGGTGTCATCACGGTTTAACGAAGTTTTGGCAGCATAGAAGTAAAACCCCTTTGGGTACTTTCCTTCAGTATCATAAAACTCTAGTGAAAAATGCCCAGCCAAATTGCCACTAGTCATCAATTCACTTTGTTGTCTAAAATACCGCACTGCTGTTATCAGTAAACGGTCATTGGTCATTATGGTGTCAGCATGAAGAAATAACAATAAGGGGGAACCAGCATGTTTTGCCCCTAGGTTCATTTGTACAGGTCGGCTTGCCTGGGAATTTAGGCATAGACAGTTGCGGCGGCTGGAAAAGCTCTGACAAATTTGTAAAGTTTTGTCAGAGCTACCGCCATCAACAATGATAATTTGTATCAATATATCCTGCTGTTTTGAAAGGCTTTCCAATAAAATGGGCAGCTTATTTTGCTCGTTATAAGTTGGTATTATGACGCTAAGGTCGGGCTTGGAACTATTCATAGAAATATTATTCCCTTTCTTATTACACTTCATATCTTGCTCAAAGCTCAGAAATTATGGATTTAAGTAAAAAAATACTGATAAGGCTGATAAGGCAGCATCTTTCATCGTATACTGTCCATTCGTTCCCGTTGTCGGGTCTGGCAGAATAGCACTGATTTTTTTCAGTTTGTCGGTTAGGGTATCAGATTTAAGGCAAGCTGTTTTAAATTCAAAGGAAGTTCGCATAAGCTGTTTCTCCTATATATTGTCTATATTTCATACTCTATTAACAAATAATAATGTAGTCGCACTGCATATTTAGAATTGCTGTTTTGTGTGTGTATTTAGGTGGTTTTTATTAATTGATTGTATTGATTTTTTGAAAATTCTAATTAACATTGAAGGTCTGCTTATTTGAACAATATATTTATTTCAACTAAACTAGCTCTAGTTCAATCTTCGTTTTTAAGGATGTTTTCGTATGATTCCAGTTATTTTATCGGGTGGTAGTGGTACTCGTTTGTGGCCTTTATCTAGAGGTCAGCACCCTAAACAGTTTTTACCTCTCGTGTCTAATAAGTCGATGCTACAAGAAACAGTGTTGCGATTACAGGGGTTGAAAAACCTTCAGCCGCCTATTGGTGTTTGTAATGAAAGTCATCGATTTATGATGGCTGAACAATTAAGGGAAGTTGAAACACCTCCTTCAGCTATTATATTAGAGCCGGTTGGTAGGAATACGGCACCTGCCGTCGCGATGGCTGCTTTAGCGGCTGAGTCAGCTGATGAAATATTGCTAATTCTGCCGGCTGATCATGTGATTTCTGACGTTACTTCATTTCAACTTGCTGTAGGCAAAGCAGAAAGTTTGGCTGAAGAAGGTCATTTAGTCACCTTTGGTATTGTGCCTACTGAGCCCGAAACAGGGTATGGATATATTAAAGGCGGGGAGAAAAAAGGGGAATATGCCTTTGAAGTCGCCTCTTTTGTTGAGAAGCCTGATTTAGCGACTGCAAAAAAATATCTTGAAAGTGGTGAATATTTTTGGAATAGCGGAATGTTTGTGTTTAAAGCAGGATGTTATCTTGAAGAATTAGAAAAATTTAACCCAGAAATGTATGCGGTCTGTAAGCAAGCGTACAAGGCTGCGGAAGTCGATTCAGATTTTATTCGATTAGATAAAGCGATCTTTTCAAAATGCCCTGCTGATTCAATAGATTTCGCAATTATGGAGAAAACCAGTAAAGCAGTAGTTGTGCCCCTAGATGCACAATGGAACGATGTGGGGTCGTGGTCTGCTTTGTGGGATGTGATAGATAAGGATGATGAGGGTAATGCCATTAGTGGTGATGTTGTTACGGTTGATACTAATAATTGTTTCTTACATTCTAGTACCCGATTGCTAACAACGGTGGGGGTGGATGGTTTGGTCGTTATTGAAACCTCTGATGCTGTTATGGTGGTTTCTAAAGATAATGTTCAGGATGTTAAAGCCATTGTTGATAAATTAAAAAATCAAAAAAGAGTTGAGTCTGAGATGCACCGAAAAGTGTATCGACCTTGGGGATATTATGACTTGATTGATGAAGGTGAGCGTCATAAGACTAAGCGAATTGTGGTTAACCCTGGCGCTAAATTATCAGTTCAAAAGCATCATCACCGTGCTGAACACTGGATTGTTGTTAAAGGAACTGCGTTGGTTACGTCGGGGGGTAAAGAGTGTTTGTTAACTGAAAATGAATCTACTTATATTCCTCTAGGTATTGTTCATTGCCTTGAAAACCCTGGTGTTATTCCGTTAGAAATGATTGAGGTTCAATCGGGAAGTTATTTAGGCGAAGATGATATTATTCGTTTTGATGATAAATATGGCCGTATTTAATAACGGGATATTGCTTATAAAAAATATAGCAAATGCGAGTGGAGCGTATGCCAGTTAAAATAATATTTTCAGTTTTTATTGCACTTGTCATATCTTGTAAAGCAACTGTAGCAGCGCCTTTAGTCTATACTATAGAAGAAATCAAGAAATCAATAGTGGCTGTTGGAACCTATATGCCTAAGCGATCACCGAAAGGTGTATTTCTAGGGACGGGGTTTGCTATTGGTGATGGACGTTTAATAGTGACTAATGCCCATGTTTTGCCGAAAAATATAGATACTAAAAGCATTGAAACTGTCGCTGTGTTTTTTAGGCAAGATAAGCAGGTGCGGATGCTGAAAGCTAAGGCTGTTGCTATTGATAAAGAGCATGATATTGCTATTTTAAAACTGACTTCTGGGGTGCTACCTGCAATGGAAATTAATCAATCAGTCGTCAGGGAGGGGCAAAATATCGCTTTTACAGGTTTCCCTATTGGTATGGTTTTAGGGCTTCATCCTGTAACACATAGGGGGATTGTTTCTGCAATTAGCCCTGTTGTGTTACCCGTGTTAAATTCAAGGCAGCTAAATGCTAAATTATTAAAGCGTTTAAGAGCGCCTTATAATGTATATCAACTTGACGCAACGGCCTATCCTGGAAATAGCGGAAGCCCTGTTTATAATGTTGAAACAGGCAAAATAATAGGGATTGTTAATAAAGTGTTTATTAAAGAAACTAAAGAAACAATTTTATCTAAACCTAGTGGCATTACTTATGCTATTCCAATTAGATATCTCAATGATTTATTAAAACAATATAATTTAAAGTAAAATAAGTATGATTCGAATATTTAGACATTATTTATCCAGTGCATATATTGGCTTATTCTTTATAGAGTTTTTAATGTTGTTTTTTGCCATGTACTGGGGCGCCGATCTACGTTTCTTTTATACCTCCTCATGGTATTCAGATGAACATATTATTCTCTCTAGTTCTATTTTTTCTATTGTTGTTACTACCTCTAATGTAGGCCTAGGGTTGTATAGGCGTAGTTTAAGCTGGGATGATTTTCATTTACTCTCCAGAATTGGAGTTAGTTTTACCTCTTCAATATTTGTATTGCTAGTTATTTACTATTCGTTTCCTGAATTTACGATTGCAAGAAGTGTCTTGGTTTATTCGTTTGCCATGGCTTTATTGGGTATGCTGTTTTGTCGGTATATATTTTATGCTTATGCAAAGCAGTCAAATTTACGAAAGAAAATCCTAGTGATAGGTGTGGAAACTAATGCTAGTAAGTTAGTGAGTAGTAATGATGAGTATATCCATCGTGGATTTGAGATTGTGGCTTGTCTTAATCTAAATGGCTCGCCAGTTAAAGTTGAGGGGACTAAAATAATTTCAGAGTATGAAAGTATTTTATCTGTCGCTACCGAACTGGATATTGATGAAATTGTAATGGCTTTAGATGATAGGCGTTGTAAGTTTCCAATGGATGATTTACTTGACTGTAAAATTCATGGCATTGATGTGGTAGATTTATTAACTTTTTATGAAAGAGAAAAATCAATGATAGATTTGGATAATATTTATCCTAGCTGGTTTGTGTTCTCAGATGGTTTTTCAAGCAGTGGATTAAGAAATTATTCAAAAAGAATGGTTGATATTAGCGCTAGTTTTATATTGTTATTAGTCAGTTGGCCCTTTATGTTCATAGTTGCTTGTGCTATCTATATTGAAAGTGGTTTTAAAGGCCCTATTTTATACAGGCAAACTCGTGTTGGTGCCTTTGATAAGGACTTTGATGTTATTAAATTTAGAAGTATGCGAACCGATGCAGAACTGAATGGCGCTCAATGGGCGCAAGAAAATGATAATAGAGTGACACGGGTAGGGGCTTTTATAAGGAAGGTAAGGTTAGATGAGTTACCTCAAATATGGAACGTATTTCGAGGCGATATGAGTTTTGTGGGACCTAGACCTGAGCGCCCTAAATTTGTTGATCAATTTGATAAAAATATACCTTATTACCGAAAAAGGCATCGTGTAAAACCAGGGATAACAGGTTGGGCTCAATTATGTTACCCCTATGGCGCCAATGAATACGATGCTATCCAAAAGCTACAATATGATTTGTATTATGTGAAAAACTATAGTTTGTTTCTTGATCTTACTATCATCGTTCATACGATTGAAATTGTTCTTTGGGGAAAAGGCGCAAGATAATATAGTTGTGGATATCTGGCTGATTTATGTCATAAAAACACTGGTATTACCTGTTTCCAGTTTGTTGATTTTATCATTTTATGGTTGTTTTTATGTTTTAAAAAATAAAGGCAACGGAGGGATGATTTTAGTTGTGCCTCTATTGTGTTTATTTCTATTAACTTTACCGGTTGTTGCCGTTTTTTTGGGGCAGCTCCAGCAAAAATATCCTGTCTTAAATTATTCCGTTTTAAAAGATATTAAACCTCAAGTTATAGTGGTTCTTGCGGGTGGAGTTATAAGCTTCGCTCCAGAATATGAAGCTAATATGACAGTGAACACTCGAACATTAGTAAGAGCTAGGTATACTGCCTATTTGGCTAAAAAAACCAAGTTACCAGTGTTAACGAGTGGTGGTAGTGTGTTTGGAAATAGTGATAAAAGTGAGGCTAGTATTTTAGCCTCTGTACTGAGAGATGAGTTTAATGCA
>JALSLS010000440.1 GCA_026988195.1 Methylomonas sp. | reverse complement strand
GGTTGCGAAGCAAAGCCTCAACATTATTAGGAAGTGGAGTGACGCGCTCAGACAAGCCCTTACCATTACGTATCGTTATTTGCTTAAAACCAAAATCAATGTCCTGAACCCCCTCAAAAGGTGCGTTGAGGACTTTAGAGTATAAAAAAACCAAAGCATTAAAGGCTTGGTTTTGAGTGGAGGCCGCAACATTCCTTTGGACAGCTAAGTGAGTTAAAAAAGCCTCTACTTTATCTTTAGAATTGACCTGCAGAGTCTCTTTTTCTGGCTCTTTTGAAAAATGAGTGGGATTATTCAGCAAAATTACGCTTGAGCCATGGGCTTTAATACTGTTGGTCTAGCACTGGCAATATTTGGTTTTCTTAATCCGATTTTTGCCGCATTACTACACCATATTAGCTCTATTTTTGTGGTTACTAATACAGGACGCTTGTATTTTACCCATATCGAAAATTCATTTGCCAAGCCCTTATTTAGAAAAATGGATACTTGGTCCACGGGTAAACTAAATAGAGATAAGTGCTAAGGAAACTCGTAATAAATAACCTACCTACCCACCTTGCTGGCCTTTTTGCCCCTACTCTGAAAATCTCAATCGTTACATAGCTGGCTATAGTTGCAACCAGTATCTTGTTTCAAGCGACACTTGCTCGTCCATGTGCTTCGCACCTCTTGAGATGGTTTGAGCAGGAACAAAAAATCTGCACAATTTGGGTAGGTTATGTATTACGAGTTACTTAAGGCAACCAGCAACAAATAACCCACCCACCTTACTGGCTTTTTTATCCCTGCTCAAACCATCTCAATCGTTACGTAGCTGGCTATGCGCCTCTTGAGATAGTTTGATCAGAAACAAAAAATCTGCGCAATCTGGGTGGGTTATTTATGGCCAGTTGCCTAAGTTGATCATCACTATTCAGTTTGTGCGTAGGTAATGATGATGTAGGAGCGTCCGCCCTCGGCGCGAAGATAATTGAAAGCTTCAGAGAAAAGAGCGGGCATAAATTTACAGCTTTTGGCGATAACTATTCTGACACCGGGGGCTATAGCATTCACATTTTTATCTTTTATTTAGCATTGGAAAAACCAGAAAGCCTGAGTTTACCTTGTTTTGTCATATTTGAGATGTATAAAGGTTTTGATACAGAACAGTAGTGCAAAATGCTTTCTGTTTTGTATTATTTGTAGTCTGCGCTAATCGGATTCTAACTATACGACTACTTATGTACTAGTGCACAAACCCACATTTGGAGATTTTCTCGTTCATTTTTGTTGAATAGCGCAACTATTTGCTTCAATAGAACGAAAAAACTGACTCAAATGGGCTTTAGCCGGCTTATTATTGATATGCAAATGTTGGCGGTAGCTGAGATTGTTAGCTGTTTTATGATGACGATTCATATTTATGTGGGTTAAGTGTAGTTAATATATACGCATATACATACATAA
This sequence comes from Methylomonas sp., assembly GCA_026988195.1. Taxonomy (GTDB): domain Bacteria; phylum Pseudomonadota; class Gammaproteobacteria; order Methylococcales; family Methylomonadaceae; genus QPIN01. The sequence continues at coordinate 5,753 of JALSLS010000440.1, read as the reverse complement.
TCATTCTATAATAGACTCCTTAATAAATATTTTTTCTACCTATGACATATAAACTCCCTCACCTAAAAGATTTTGATTCACCCGTAAAAGTACTTTTTACTGGGTATTTAACAGCGGTCGCATTCGGCTATTTTTTTGCTTTAGTTCAGATATTATTTACACATGGTATGGCTGACGGGGAGTTTGGGTTATCCGTTGATGACATTGTATACAGCTATTATGGTAATCGTTCTGGTACTGTGTTGGAAACCAAACTAAATGGTTCGATGAAAGACAATGCGACGGAGCGCGAACGGTTTGTGATTATGCAATGGGATAGAGATGGCGCTGAGCATTCTGAATATATCTCTTTGGGGGTAAAAAAAATTATCGATAATAAATGCGTGATGTGTCATAACGAAAGTGCGTCAGGAATCCCTGATTTTACTGATTTTGAAGCTTTAAAAGAATTAACTAAACAAGATGAAGGGGCGACGTTTGCATCGTTAACTCGTGTGTCGCATATCCACTTATTTGGTATTAGTTTTATTTTTATGTTTGTCGGGTTGATTTTTACCTTTGCTGAAACCAGTACTAATAAATATAAATGTATCGCCATTGGTATGCCTTATATCTTCTTAGTTGTAGATATTTTGTCCTGGTGGTTAACCAAATTGCACCCCATTTTTGCATGGCTGGTTATGTTTGCAGGGGGAGGTATGGCAATCGCTTTTGCTTTTATGTGGACGGTTTCAATTTTGGAAATGTGGGGGTTTAATAAAGCATTTGTTAATGCAAAAGGGGAACGGTACCCGTTATGGAGTGAAATGGTAGAAGGTAGGTTGAAGAGTATTGGCTGTGATAGTGCAACAACGGTTGTAAAAAAACTGGCTTGCTTGGTGAAAAGTTCTTCTATATTCCTATGGGGTAAATGGCTGGAAATTGGTTTGCCTTTTGTAAAAGAATTGCTCAAAAAGAAGACTTGAGCGAGACGGGGTTTGTAGCCCCGTTTCAACAAACTAAATACAATTGAAAAAAGCCGCTATAAGGTTAGGGGCTTACTTACTGCCAGTTACCTTAAGGAACGAGGATTCAATAATACCCAAGTCTGACTTGTCTTTTGGCTCCATAGGTATGCTAGAAAAACAGTTACGAAGCACAGGGATGTGCAAGTGTCACTTGAAGCAGGATGCTGTTTGTGACCGTAGCCCGCTATGCGCCTGTTTTTCTAACACGCCTATGAAGCCAAAACTCTGCGCCATATTCGGGTATTATTAAATCCTCCTATGACTCGGCTTTTTGTTCGCGCATTAAGAGGTTTTGGACGGCTATTCGAGGCTCTAAATCTTGATATAAAACTTTATACGTTTGCTCGATAATAGGCATTTCTATATTATGTTTTTGAGAGAGTAAGTAAGTTTCTTTCGCTGCTGATATTCCTTCAACTTCTTGACCAATCTCTTTAACAGCAGCCTCTTTATTTTTTCCCTCACCTAAAGCCAGGCCTAAACGCCGGTTTCTAGATTGATTGTCTGTGCAGGTGAGAATAAGATCGCCAAGCCCCGCCAAGCCCATAAAGGTATCTGGCTGCCCGCCTAATTGAATCCCTAGACGCATAATTTCATGCAGGCCGCGGGTAATTAGTGCTGCCCGAGTATTGGCTCCGAAACCGAGCCCGTCAGCAATACCTGCAGCAATGGCGAGTGCATTTTTAACTGCGCCTCCAACTTGTACGCCGGTAATGTCACTACTAGTATAAGTTCTAAAGCATTGGTTATGAAGAATGCTGGTAATTTTCTCAGAAAATTGAGAGCTTGTTGAGGCAATAGTGAGTGCTGTAGGCAAGCCTGTTGCGACTTCTTTTGCAAAAGTTGGACCTGATAAGGCTGCAGTATGGATTGTTGTAGAGAAAACCTGCCGGACTACTTGGTCAAGTAATGCACCGTCATCGGGATTAAAGCCTTTTGTTGCCCAAGCTATTTGAGTCTTGTTGTCCGTATAAGGTTTAATTTTTTCTAGAGTGTCTCTAAAAGCATGGCTAGGGACAGAAATAAGAATAATTGAGCTGAATTTAACAGCCTCTTCTAAATTATCTGAAATAGATAATAGTTCAGGGAAGGCCAGTCCCGGTAAATAGCGGGTATTTTCTTGGTTTTTGGCTAAAGATGCCATATGCTCTGGGTTATGCCCCCAAAGTAGCGTGCGGCAGCCATTTCTGGCTGCTTGCATAGCGAGAGCAGTTCCCCATGAGCCAGCGCCCAAGACGCTGATAGATGGAATCATTAGTTTACGGTGTTGGTGCTAGGTGCTTGCTGTGCTTGTTGTAAATGCTGTGAATACAATGCATCAAAGTTGACTGGGGCAAGTAATAACTGAGGAAAGCCACCTTTGGCAACTAGGTCAGAAACAACTTCTCTTGCGTATGGAAATAAAATGTTTGGACAAAAACTGCCCACCATAGGCCCCATTTCTTGTTCAGAAAAGCCGGCAAGAGAAAAAATTCCTGATTGAGTAACTTCTACTAAGTATGCTGTTGTGTCCTTACATTTAACGGTGACAGTCACTGAAAGTGAAACTTCAAATAATGCATTTTCTAAAGGTTCAACATTGGTGCCAAGATTAAAATCTACCGTTGGTTCCCATTTTTCTGTGAAAATTTTAGGTGAATTAGGTGTTTCAAAAGAGATGTCTTTAGTGAATATTTTTTGAATTGAAAATTGCTTTTCTTCCGTTGAATCTTGTTCTGCCATGATCTTTATTACCCTTAGTTATTTTAAGTTTATGGTTAGTTTTTTGCTTAAAAGTGAATTTCTTTTAAAGTCTTAGAATTTTTCGGTACTGGTTATCTTGATGGGGAAGTTATTATCTTGCCATGCTTGCATGCCGCCAATCATATTGAATACTTTTTCAAAATTATTTTTTGTTAGTGTTTTACATGCAGAAACGGAGCGTGACCCGCTTTGGCATACGACAATAATAGGTTGTGATTTGTATTTATCTAAAGTATTAACTTTTTCAGGAAATTTACCTAATGGAATATTGATTGAGTCTTCTATATGTCCTTTTATATATTCATGAGGTTCACGAACGTCAACGATAACGGTATCAGCATCGTTCATTTTAGCAACTGTTAGTAAAGGTGATAAGCCTTGATACTTATTGAATGTGCTTTCAACAAGGTCTTGAATTAACAAATAAGCAACGACGACGAGACCTAGGCAGAGTAGGTAATGATTGGAGATAAATTCTAAATATTGATCCATTATAAAATGTAAATTAATTGGTTAAGTGGGTCATTAGCATGAAGTGCAAAAAACTTCTCGCATCATGTGAATAAGTTGTAGCATACGTTCGTCATCAATAAAATAATAAACACGGTTTGCTTCTTTTTCATGACCAAGAATATCTTTTTCTCTTAAAATAGCTAAATGTTGTGAAATGTTACTCTGGCTAGTGCCAACTTGTTTAACTATTTCTTGTACGCTGATTTTTTCTGTCCCTAAAACACAAAGAATCTTTAGACGTAATGGGTGTGACATTGCTTTTAAACAACGTGCGGCACGGTTAATGTCGGCATCGTTGTAAAGAATTGTTTCCCTGCTGTTTTCCATTTATATAAACCTTTAAATTGTTGCAGCCGATGTCAGTATTTAACCATATTGCCAGCAAATGAACGTTATTTTATACACCTAAAAGTGTTAAAGTATATTAGTATAAGCTAACTATTTTAGTCTATTAGTCGCGGGAACAAAATAAAAACTTGTAAATCAAATTTTATTTTCTTGTATCTTGTTGATTATAAATTGATTAATTAGTGTTTGTAATGTGCCATTATAAGTGCATAGTAAACTTATAGCTGTTTTGTATAGCTTTCTTATTTGATATAAGAAGGCTGAAAGAAAAATGCACCTGTGATCAGGTGAGGTATAAAAAGTATCACCAGTAATGCTTTAGGTATTAGGGAACTGGAAATAAATAATCATCCATTATTGGCTAGTAATGGGTGATTATTTGTTTTTATTCCCCTTAAGGCAGTTTTTTAAATAATTATCAGCCCAGTACAATTTTAATATTGCTGGGTGAAGCGGAGAGTAAAAGTCATGTTGAATCGACCAAAACCATTAGTATTACTAATTCTTGATGGGTTCGGGTATACAGAAGATCAAAATAATAATGCCATAGCAATGGCAAATACGCCTTGCTGGGATCAATTACAAAAAGATTACCCCGTGACTTTGCTTGATTGTGCTGGTGATTCAGTGGGGTTACCTGATCAACAGATGGGGAACTCAGAAGTAGGACATTTACATATTGGTAGTGGGCGTTTAATGCGTCAAGAGCTATCTAAAGTAAGTTCTGCAATTAAAGAAGGTAGCTTTTTTTCTAATGAAGTTTTGTGCAAAGCAGTAGATCAAGCATTAGAAAAAAATAAAGCATTGCATATCATGGGTTTGTTATCTCCAGGTGGAGTGCATAGTCATGAGTTACAAATTGCGGCAATGATTGAGTTAGCGGTTAAACGTGGACTGAAGAAAGTGTATTTGCATGCTTTTTTAGATGGCCGGGATGTTCCCCCTAAAAGTGCGGCTGGATCAATTAAATTTATTGAAGATAAATTGGCTGAATTAGGTGCGGGGCGGATTGTTTCTATAACAGGGCGTTTTTATGCAATGGATAGAGATAATAGGTGGGAACGAGTTAAACAAGCTCATGCCTTAATTGCTAAAGGTGAAACAGAGCATAAGGTTAGTTCTGCTCAGCAAGGTTTAGATGATGCCTATGCAAGAGGTGAAAGTGATGAATTTGTACTGCCAACCGCAGTGTTGGATGAAAATGGGCAGGTTATTGTATTAGACCCTGAAGATTCTGTGGTTTTTATGAACTTTCGTGCCGATAGGGCAAGAGAAATTTCAACAGCGCTTACTGAAATCAAGTTTGATGGTTTTGAAAGAGGCTGTGATCCTCACCGTGGCTATTATGCGACATTGACTCAATATCACCAAGATTTTGAGTATGCTATAGCTTACCCTCCTGTGGATGTTAAAAATGGGTTGGGAGAAGTGATAGCTTCGGAAGGCATGTCACAGTTGAGGTTAGCTGAAACGGAAAAGTATGCACATGTGACTTTCTTTTTAAATGGCGGGAGGGATGAACCGTTTGAAAATGAAAAAAGAATATTAGTGCCTTCTCCAAAAGTTAAGACTTATGATTTACAGCCTGAAATGAGTGCCGCTGAAGTGACTGAACATCTGGTTTCTGCTATTAAAGGCGGTGAGTTTGATGTGATTATTTGTAACTATGCAAATTGTGATATGGTCGGACATACGGGGGTTATTGATGCCGCAGTGATTGCTGTAGAAACAATAGATTCGTGCTTGAAACAGTTAGTGAGTGCTTTAAAAGAAGTTGATGGGCAAATGCTGATAACAGCTGATCATGGCAATATAGAAAAAATGGTAGATGTGGAGAGTGGGCAGGCTCATACGGCACATACCACAAACCTAGTTCCTTTAGTTCATGTTGGTGGTTCAAAACCATTGGCTGATGGGGGAGGCTTGTCTGATTTGGCGCCAACTATGCTTAATATTTTAGGTGTGGATCAACCGGTTGAAATGACTGGGCATTCGTTGATTTAGCCGAGAGATTGAGAGCTCAAGGTTTGATAGCCTAAAAATTAAACCTTGAACTTTTTATGTTATGAAATTTAAGTTTTTATTATTTTGTTTTACTTTTTCTATTCTTTTACTCTCCAGTAGTTTATTTGCTGGGGATGA
>JALSLS010000439.1 GCA_026988195.1 Methylomonas sp. | reverse complement strand
TTCTACAAAGCTTACTTTGCACTTGCTGCTCAAAATTCTGATGACAATCTTCACAACGCTCTTCTAAATCTGCATGATCTTTAATTAATTTTCCAGGCATTTCTAACTGCTCAATACGAATTGCAGAAACTTGCTGAGAAAAACCCAAAGCCCATAAAGACAAAAAAATTACCAGAAAATGATTAATTCGAAAATGACTAATTAGAGGTTTGGCACGGGGATCTTTCAAATGGGTAATAGATTTGTAAAAAAATAAAATCATAAAAAGCTGTACTGCAAGCAAATAAAAAAGATCAAGGGATAACACCTTTACTGTTGAAAAGTATCAGAACAATCTTCCCAATACATAGATTAACCTGATTACCCATGAGCTTCCGCCATTAAAAAAGCCAACATTACAACCCCGTCATTCCTGCATTCTACCCAGTCAAGCGTGGGCACAAGCCTTAGCAGGAATCTAATTTACTGAAAATGGATCCCCGATAAAAGACTTCGGGGATGACGTGTGGCATCAGGGTTTATTCTTTTTCCATATGATTTGGCGGAAATTCATGGGTAATCAGGTAGATTAATAACAAGCTATTTTTTGAAACCCTTTACAATTCTTATTAATTATCTGAGTTGAATAATGAAATAGCCTGTTAAGGTTTAATCTTTCACTTTTATAGATATTTTCAGTATTCCCATCAGTGCAGAAAGCATAAACCAGAATGATGCGGGCAGAGGAACAGTTGTGATGACTTGGTTCTGAGGAATAGTAGGCATTGCAGTGATATTATCTATTGAAAGAGTCGCCGAAATTTTATCCACTCCCCAACCACTAATATTATCTTTACTAGATAATATTCGCAAATGAGATACATTTCTTAACACCTCATCAGCACTTTCTTCTCCTCTGAATCTCGTCAAATCTTCTGCAGCCAGACTAAGATTGATAAGATGCCAAGCCCCATCAGCTTTTAATGGCTGGTGTTGAGTAGAAACATACCGAGAATATACACCTGTTGCCGCTGTATCATATATCGCAAGGCGCATATATAAATACTCTTCTGTCGACGACTCCGCCTTGACATTTAATGATATTGAACCAATTTGGGAGAAATCCCCAGTCCACTGGTTTTCATTATAAAAAACCATGCGAGAACCAGCATCTCTCCCGTTAGCCCCTTCTCCAAATGAGTTAACCTTAAGAAAACGATTACTCTCATCTTCATTAGCCAGGTTTTTAGGTGCCAAATCTGAATTTGCTTTCGGTCCCATTACCCAAGAATTAGTTGTTCCATTTTCAAAGTCATCGATATACCCTGGAAAAACAACACTCGCTGATACCAATGTTCCCTTTAAAAACAAAGTACTGAGAAGTACAAGTTTAATTGTGACGCTTTTCATTTCAACGCTCTCGTTATAATTTTAATCTAAGTTTTATAGCTAATATTTCCATCTATTATTTTTACTAATAGATCATTGAAAAACAGCCTATGAAAGAGGGAGTTCAATAATATACTTCGCGCGGTCACGACTGCGGATTTCTAACCGCTGAGTTTTTGCCAATAGCTGCGGTGCTGAAACAGTTGCGTAGCTTGCTATGCGCCTGTTTCAGCACATTGCTATCGACAAAGATCAGCAGCTTATAAATTCCGCAACCGTGACCGCGCGAAGTATATTCAAGTCTATGTATCTTTAGACTTTGTCGTTACAAAGTACAAAAAATGGGCAAGCTGTGATATTGCCACCTGCTTTTTCAACATCAAAATTGAAACAAAAGCTGTTTCATTCCACTTAAAAAACTAGCAAACCCTAATACCTCAATCATTAAAAAAAACAGCAACTATACAGACTACTGTTTTTTTACACTTCTAGAAGCTATTTGATGTAGCTTTAATCTCACCAAATAGCTTTAAATCAGCTAAAAAGAAAACGCTATATTGAACGTTTTCTAGATACTGCTAAACCACCAATTGCTGATGCAAACAACCAGACAGCCGCAGGAACTGGAACTGGAGCCATTGCCATCGCCATAGAAGCACCCGAAGAAGAAACTAATGTAGACAGCTGAATATCATCAATATGAAGATCAGCTTCTACCTCTTCTCCCGCATTGTAGCCTTCAAACGGGCCGCGCCTTTCAAGGTAAGTTTCACCAAATACACCATGAGTAAATCTTAGGTTCACGATATTAGCTAATACTTCCTCAGCTGAAAATTTAGCTGATGACTTTCCATGACCTCCACTTGAAACCATGTGCAGATTTTCTGTTAAAGAAAAAGTCACATCATACCACTGACCATCAGCGACAAGATCAACACCTTCAGTTGCATAACGAGTACGCAAACCAGCCAAAGAATTACCAAAAGCAACATGCATTCTCAAATCAACAGGCCCATCATTTCTCATACGAGTAACAACTGAATTCACCCCTAGCTGGCTTAAATTACCACGGTAATCAGTCCCAGCCATTAATGCTACACGACTGTCCTGCCCTATCCCTGTTGAAGTGTATCTCAGGTAAGTATTATCACCTTCAGATCCGACACCAACTTGAACAGCACCATCACCCCGTGGACCAATATGCCACCCTGAAACAGTACCATCTTCAAAATCAGTACTTGGGCCAACAATTACAGCATTAGCGTTAAAACTAGTCATAGTAATAGCTAAGAACATTAAAATTCTATTCATTTTTTTCTCCTAAATTTATGTCTATTGCTATTATGCAACTGTTTGTGAACGTTTTTTACCCATAAAACCCAGCAAACCTAATGCAGGCCCCATAAAGAAAATAGCAGCAGGTACAGGAACAGTCGTTAATGAAAAAGCCATTCGCTGACTTCTACCATTATCTTTATCTGTCCAAAAATTACCATAACCAACAATTTTGCCATCATCATTAATACCAAAAGCGCCACTCAAGTCTTTCCACATCGCTTGGTCTGCTGGAGATAAAAGTGAGTAGAGGTCTTGCATTTGTCCATTTTTAGCAACAAAAGCATGCCTAACATTATTGGCATCCCTTGCCTGACCGACAACAACATTACTTGCATTAACATCATAAGCTGTTGAATCACCACCCATACTGCCTAAACTTTGCATGCTCTGGCTTCCAGAATCATAGAAAAATGCAGTATAAAGGTTATTACTATCTAGAGAAAAGCCTACAACATCACCATCTTCATTAATAGCTCTTGCTTCTGAAAAACCTGAATTATCTAAAGATCCTAAATTTGTAGTACTTTGATCGGTTGAATTATACAAAAAAGCATTTGCCGACCCATTTGCAGTTGTTGCTGTACCGACAATATTTCCCTTATCGTTGATATCAAAAGCAAAAGAACGTGACCCTCCTAAAGTAAGGCCTTGAATTTCTGACATTACGTTAGTTGAAGCGTCATAAATAAATGCCACATTATCAGAACCGTCTGCCTTTGTATTAGACCAACCTACAACTTGTCCATGATTATTAATCCCATTTGCACGAGATTCTGCACCATTCCCCAAGGTGCCAATATTTTGCATATACCCTGTCTTATTGTGGTGTACAAATGCCTGATACTTTCTTGAACCAGACAAATCAAACACAGGTGAATAACCCGCAGCCAAACCATTATTATTAACAGAGTTTGCAACAGTACTTCCGTGACCACCTGAATAACCAAGCCCACCGATATTAGCAACGTATTTTGTCGCATCATTGTAAAATCGAGCACCTAAAGTAGAACTACGTGCATCTGAACCTGCGCCTGTAGGAACACGGCCTCGAGAGTTACCAACAATAAGCCCGTTTTCACTAATTCCATAGGCAATTGAACGATCTCCGTTATAAATAGTACCAAGGTCAGTAATACTATATTCCACCGCAGCAAATGCACTAAAACTTGCTGACGACAAAACCGCCGCAGCAATAAGTGTGTGTTTAATTTTCATAAATTTTCCCATTAATAAAAAAAATATCCATGATAACCACACCCCTTCTGTTTTACCTGCTATGACACGTAAAACATGTAGTAATCTAGAAACAAATATTAAAGTTAATAGTTAACTTTAATATTTATTTTTACCAGTCGTCATTTAAAATTGATGACACTGGCAAAAATAAATGTCGTAAAACCTAAGCTTTACGTGATTTTCTTGATGAAAGACCACCAAGACCTAATAGACCTGAAGCCATTAGCCAAACTGCTCCTGGTACAGGAACTGCTGAAACAGCCGCTGTAACAGCTATATTATCAATACCCAGCGTAGCCCTAATAGAATCAACACTCGCCCACTGAGGGTAATCTTCATTTGATACAAACTTGAACTCATGAATCTCTGAAATAGCTTGTGCAAAATCTGCTTCACCTACAGCGTGAAAATCTGCTCCATCTTCACCAGCCCTATCCGCCGCTACAAAAAAGCTATCAGCTTCCAAAGTAAATTCAAAGGAATTCCACAAGCCATCTGTATCAAAAACAAAGGCATCTTTACTTGAATAAAACTTGTTATCTTGACCATGGAAATTCAAGCGTAAAAATATCTGACTCTCTTCACTCGAAGTCGCTTTGACATCACCTTTTATTGAAGCAATTTCACTATAATCTCCCTGCCATGACGTTTTATTAAAAAAAGCCATTCGTCTATTTGCGCCACTTTTTTTACCATGGTCATTTGCAAATGATTCAACTTGTAAATACTTATTGCCATTCATTGATACAACCTGAGGTAACAAACCCTCTTCAGCTGATACATCACCCGTTGTCCAGCCGCCATTATTTCCACTTTCAAAATCATTTAATAAACCAGGGCTTACATGGTCAACTGAAGCTGAAGCCGTTGCTATTCCAGCAATAAACACACTGGCAACTAAAGCTGCCTTATTTTTTAATTTCATTTTTGTCTCCATAGTTATTACACATTTTTAATATAGTGCCAGGCCTTACTTTAAAGTAATTGCCCTAACAAATTCTTTACCTGCCTTACCACACCATCAAAATAGTGAACTTATAAAACCAAATTTAAAGATCATTAGGGAAGGCGAAAAAATATCTACTTATTCTAGGTTTTCTTTTTCATCCCTTAAAAAACAGACAAGAAGTAAAGCATGGTTACAAAATACTGCAACCACCCACACATGCAAGGCAACTATTGTGCCATTAAGCTAAAAACTATGCGACTATCAAACTAGCACTCTTAAAACAACCAAAAAAGCTATCTACACAATACGCAAAAATAGGTTATTTGACACAATAAAAGCATATTAATAGGGCATACAACACATATATTTCCACATCACCTAACTTGACTTACACCCTGTTATCTCATCCCTATTTATACAGAGTGCCAAATCTAAAAAAAGGTATGTAACCATTGGTTCTTGGGTGAGTGCCTATCAAGTAACTCTACAATTTCTGAATACTGGTTAACCCTTGCCAGCTGAAACACATTTTCTTTATTATTATTACGTATATTAGGGTTTGCTCCGTTTTCCAAAAGTAACTGAACTACTTCCTTATACCCATGCCGAGTAGCATTCATTAAAGCTGTATTGCCATCCTGATTTTTTTTATTAATCATATGCTCTGTTTTTAATAAAATTTTTACCAGTTCCTTTACCCCCTTATCAGCCGCTAACATAAGAGGGGTGCTACCATTTTTTGTTGTCACGGTCGTTGATGCAGTATGCTCCATCAGCAACAAAAGCATTGAGGCATCCCCCTTTATAACGGCAAGCAACAATGGGGTAAGTCGTTGCAAATCATAAATTTCTAAGTCTGCCCCTGCATGAATAAGGGGTTTTAAAAACGATTTTTTTTTATTATTTACAGCGTGCCATAGCGCTGTACGCCCTGCTTTATCTTGCCCATTAACCTTTGGGCCAAGCTTTAATAGCTCATCAAGTAAAGCTTTACTACCTACCTGAGAAACCAACATTAACGCATTTTGTTTTTCTTTATTTACAGCATCGTAATCTGCACCACCATGCAATAAAAGCCTAGCAATACCCGTCTGCTTATTATTAATTGCCATTGATAAAGCCGTCTCACTTTGCTTATTTTTGTAGTTAACATTCGCCTGATTATTGAGTAGTTGGCGCAAATTTAACGAATGTCCTTTTCGTGCCGCCCACATCAAAGCCGTATTGCCTTTATCATCCTTTAAATCAACCTTTGCTCCTGCTTTTATCAACATTGATGCAATTTCAACATAACCTTTAATAGATGCTCTTATCAAAGCGGTCATCCCCTCTTTATCTCGCTGATCAAGATCCTCACCTTTTGCAATCAGCCTTTTTACTGAGTCCTGGTGTTCTCTCCAACTGGCAACAATAAGCGGCGGCCAACCATGAAATGGGTCATCCAATTGATTTGCTTTAAGCAAAGTCGAATCTTGTAACCTATCCATAGGAATTAAAGTATTATTGATCTTTTTTGCAGACGCTTTAAGCCCTTTTTCAAGCAACAAAGCCACAATCTCATTATGTTTTCCTGCTTTAGCAATATCCGTTGCATTTAGCTGGGATAAGTTCTTTTTTTGTAGCTCAATGTCTTTATTGACAAGCATTTGAACCATCTCCAAAGTCCCTTCATTTGCCGCTAACATTAAAGCCGTATTATCAAGTACATCTAAAGTTTTTAAATCAATACCTGCCTTGATCAACATTTTTGCCAATTCAAACTGTTTATTTCTAATCGCAATAAATAAGGCATTATCCTTGTGCTTATTGATGTGATTAATATTGACTTTTAAGTTAAGCAACCATCTTGCACAGTTAATCGAACCTGATTCTGCCGCAACCATCAGGGCATTTTGGCCAAACTTATTAGCCAAGTGGATGTTCGCACCCTTATCAACTAAAGACTGAGCCTGCTCATAAAAATCATTTTTTACCGCCCAAAGAAAAGTTTCCTGAATATCCTTACCCTTAAGACCAACAAACATATCTTGTTGCTGTTGTTTGATATATTCTTGAGATTTTAAATAGCCAGCTTCGGCAGAAGCTTTATACCAACGCAACGATTGCAACTTATTTCTATTCACTCCCATCCCCAACTGAAACATTTTAGCTAGGTTATACTGAGCCTTAATATGCCCTTGGTTAGCTGCTTTTTGCATCCATTCAAAAGCCAGTTTTAAATCTTTATCAACACCCAAGCCCGACCTATAAAGTGTTGCTAGTTGATACTGCGCCTCAATACTAGGCTTCCCTGCAAGCGTTAGCAATAGGCTATACGCCTGCTTA
>JALSLS010000438.1 GCA_026988195.1 Methylomonas sp. | reverse complement strand
GCTTGCCTTCTAATGCATTAAGAATGATTAAGGGAACTAACTTTTCAGGGAAATGATATGGCCCATAGTTATTTGAACAATTCGTGACTAATGTTGGCAACCCAAAAGTCCGCTGCCATGATCTAACCAAATGATCCGAACTAGCTTTACTTGCAGAATAAGGCGAACTTGGCGCATAAGGCGTTGTTTCTGTAAATAAGGGTAAATCCCCCTGATTTCCATCTTCTGGGTGTGGCAAATCACCATATACTTCATCTGTAGAAATATGGTGAAAACGAAAATCTACCTTTTTATCAGCCTCTAAATTAGCCCAATAAAGCCTTGCTTGATCTAATAAAGTATAAGTCCCTACAATATTAGTTTGAATAAACTCGCCAGGCCCATCTATTGATCGGTCCACATGCGATTCGGCAGCAAGATGCATAATAATGTCAGGCTGATATTGCTCAAACACGCGTTTAACTTCTTTTCCATTACAAATATCAACTTGTTCAAAACTATAGTTTTTACCGGATGAAATTTCTTTTAATGATTCTAAATTTCCTGCGTAGGTTAATTTATCAACATTAACGACCCTATATTCGGTCTCTTTAATAATATACCGAATAACCGCTGAACCAATAAACCCTGCACCACCTGTCACTAATATCGTTTTCATATTGTTATTCTATTGAAGTTTATTTAAACAAAGTTGTAAGGAGTCTTTCCAATACGGTATGTTTATTTTAAAGTGTTGTTTAATTTTAGCCTTATTGAGCAAGCTATAATGAGGCCGTTTTGCTGGGGTTGGGTAATCTTTAGTTTCGATAGCTGAGACAATACATTGAGTATTACTGAGCTCAAAAATTGCTTTTGCAAAATCATACCAACTACAAACACCTTCATTACTGTAATGGTACAAACCCAGTTGACCTTCAGCTTCATTATTGAATGAATCAGCAACTGCTAAAATACTTGTCGCTAAATCGGCTGCGTAAGTGGGAGATCCAATCTGGTCAAAAATGACGTTTAACTGCTCCCGGTCATGCCCTAGTCTCAACATGGTTTTAACAAAATTATTACCATATTCTGAGTAAACCCAGCTGGTACGAATAATAACTGCATCACATCCTATTGCTTGTATAGCCTGTTCGCCTTTAAGCTTAGTTTTACCATAAATACTTTGCGGGTTTGTGACATCATTTTCCACATAGGGCTTATAGCTTGTTCCATCAAACACATAATCTGTACTGATATGAACTAATAATGCGTTATTTTTCTTGCTGATTTCTGCTAAGTGCTTTACAGCCAGATGATTAATCGTATTGGCTAATGCCTGCTGCTCTTCAGCCTTATCAACAGCCGTATAAGCCGCACAATTAATGATCAAATCAAAGCTGTTTTTTGTAAAGTAATCATCAATACTCTCTGTACACGCTAAATCTAGCTGGTCTCTGCCGGTAAAGGTAAAATCGTATTGTGGGTATTCTGATACCAAGGTCTTTAAAGATTGCCCCAACTGCCCCTTTTCACCAGTGACTAGAATTGTTTTAATTTTAGGCATAATAATTAATTTTATAATCAAACCCAGAAATTAAATCAGCAAATACGGGTTGCTTTGTATCCTTTGCTGATAATTGTAGCTGGCTTTTATCAATCTTCCAGTCAATATTGAGTTGTTTATCATCAAAGGCCAGCCCTCTATCACACTCAGGACTATAGTAATTATCGACTTTATAAGCAAAAGTAGCTGTTTCAGTTAACACCACAAATCCATGTGCAAACCCTCTAGGAACAAATATTTGATATTTATTCTCACCCGATAATTCCACTGCTACATGCTGCCCAAAGGTTGGGCTGCCTACACGAATATCAACTGCCACATCTAAGACCGCACCCGAAATAACACGCACTAATTTACTTTGTGCATGAGGTGGTAACTGATAGTGTAATCCTCTTAATACGCCCTGAGTTGATTTAGATTCATTATCTTGCACAAAAGCAACAGGATGCCCGACCGCTTGCTCAAATAAATCTTGCCGAAATGTTTCTACAAAATAACCTCGTTCATCACCATGAACAGTAGGTTGTAACACTATAATATCAGGAATTGACTGAGCTATAAATTTCATCCGTCCAGCCCCTCTTCCGCTCGTTTTAACAGGTATTGCCCATATTGATTTTTAGCCAATGGTTTTGCTAATTCAATTAACTGGGATTTAGAGATATACCCTTGTTCAAAAGCTATCTCTTCTATACAAGCCACCTTCAAGCCCTGTCTTTTTTCAATGGTTTCAATAAACTGCGAAGCTTCTAATAAACTTTCATGAGTCCCTGTATCCAACCATGCATAACCACGACCAAGCAGTTCGACTTTTAAGCGTTTTTCACCTAAATAAAGTTGGTTTACTGTGGTAATTTCAAGCTCACCTCTATCAGAAGGCTTAATGACCGCTGCTTTTGTAATCACATCATTGGGGTAAAAGTATAGGCCCGTTACCGCATAATTACTTTTCGGTTCCAATGGCTTTTCTTCTAGACTAATTGCATTTCCTTGGGCATCAAACTCTGCAACACCGTAACGTTCGGGGTCAGCAACTCGATAACCAAACACAGTGGCCTTATTCTCTTCCTTAGCGGTATTAATAGCTGATGCTAATATTTTCTTAAGGTCATGTCCATAAAAAATATTATCACCTAAGACCAAACAGGCATCATCACTCCCAATAAAGTCTTTACCGAGAATAAAAGCTTGTGCTAAACCATCAGGAGAAGGTTGAATGATATATTCTATTGTTATTCCAACCTCAGATCCATCACCTAATAGCCTGATAAATCCCGCCTGATCTTCAGCGGTAGTGATAATTAATACCTCTGTTATCCCTGCCAGCATCAGAACTGACAAAGGGTAATAAATCATTGGTTTGTCATAAACAGGAAGCACCTGTTTAGAGACGCCTTTAGTAATGGGATAAAGACGTGTTCCTGAGCCACCGGCCAAGATAATTCCTTTCATTTTATGTCTCCTTCGATTTTATTCAATAAATTTTCACATTCTACAACAGATTAGAGTTTATGTTAGTAGCAATCTTCAGTTTACTTCAACCGTCGCTTACCCCAACAGTTATAAATGCAAAGGGATTATCATAAATATGCCTTCCTACTTTGCCTGCTTAAATAAACATTTCAAATTAATTATACTTCGCACGGTCACGACTGCGGATTTATAACCGCTGAGTTTTGCCAATAGCGATGTTGCTGAAACAATTTCGTAGTTTGCTATGTGCTTGTTTCATTCACTTTCCTAAGCCCCTATGAGAAAGCTGCTATCATTTTCAAAGAGAAATATCAGCTATCCAACATTTTCTCCAGCTGCCCACAATAAGCCTTTAAAACCTTAATCCGTGCATATTTTTTATCATTGGCTTCAACCATAACCCAAGGGTTTTGCTGAGTGCTGGTTCTAGTCACCATTTCATTAACCGCGATATTATAATCATCCCACTTTTCACGGTTACGATAATCCTCTTCAGTAATCTTATGTTTTTTATAACTTATCTGTTCTCGCGCTTTGAACCGCGCCAATTGCTCATCTTTATCTATATGCAACCAAAACTTTAATAGCAAAGTACCATGATTGGACATAGCCTCTTCAAAGTTTACAATTTCAGAGTATGCTTTTTGCCATTCACTTTCTCTTGCAAACCCTTCAACTCGCTCAACTAAAACCCGCCCATACCAACTTCTATCATAAATAGTGATTTGCCCTGCTCTTGGAATATGCCGCCAAAACCGCCACAAATAGTGATGTAACTTCTCTTCATCAGTAGGAGCTGCTACAGGGATGACTTGGTAAGTTCTAGCATCAATAGCATGGGTTAACCGTCTAATAGCTCCGCCTTTACCTGCCGCATCCCAACCCTCAAATACTAAAATACTAGAACGCTTCATCTCGCGCGCCTGACGAGATAGCTTATTTAACTTCCCCTGATATTTGGATAGTTTTTCACTATATTCCTTTTTATCCAGCTTTAATGACAAATCAAGAGTGTCTAATAAATTCTGTTGAAATATATTAACTGAAGGAGTTTTTACTACAGGTAAAACCTCTGTTATTTTTTCTTGGTAGATAAGATGCTGTTCAATTCGATTTAGAATATGTCGCCCAACCGTCAAACTACTGTATCTAATATCAGAGCCATCAACAATTAACCAAGGGGAATCCCCCGTACTCGTTTCAGTCAATACATTCTCTGCTACAGAAACAAAATCATCATACATTTCTAAATGCTTTTTATCTCTTTCTGTTACCTGCCATTTCGTACTTGGGTTTTTTTCTAATTTTTTTAAACGGTTTTTTTGCTCACTCTTCTTCAAATGCAACCAACACTTAATAATCAAAGCCCCATCATCTATCAACTCTTGTTCAAGTTGCCGTATATTAACTAACTCTGATTGCAACTGATTATCATCAATCTTGCCATAAACTCTGTTTGAAAGAGAGTCGCTATACCATGATCCAACATAAAGCCCGACCCTCCCCTTTGCAGGTAAAGTACGCCAATATCGCCACAATTTAGGCCTTTCCCTTTCTTCATCTGAGGGCTCTCCAAAAGCAATTGTCCTCATATACCGCGGATCCATCCATTCATTTAATAAATTAATAACCTCACCTTTACCTCCCCCATCAACCCCCGAAATTAAAATAATGACAGAAAAAGAGCTGTTTTTGACCTTTTCCTGGGCAAGTAATAATTGCGTCCTTAATATGGGTACTTGATCATTATAAATATCCTTTTTTATGGCATGCCCTAACTCTGCAATTTCAAACATTTTCTTTTTTCCTTCCGCTTATACTCACACCAAAAAACATAACTTTATCTTATAAAATCAAAGATTAAAAGATAGAATACGCTAATTATACCTCGCAATGGAAACAATCTATTTGATAAATAGATATAATTATATAGACATCCCCCACCCCTTATGTTCAAATAGACCCGTCGAAACAATAAAAACAAATATCGACAAGCAACTTTAAGTTGCACGCCTTTGAGAAAAAGGCCTTATAAAATAAAAACAACACTATCCTGAGGATTATAAAATGGCTGAACAAGAAGAAAAAAGCAACTTCACAAAAATCATAGTAGTAATGGCAATTCTTTCTATCACTTTAGTTTTAGCACTAAAAGCTGATGAAACTAAGCATCTAGAAATGGCTGGTGCATCTACTACACTTGAAGGCAATGCTGCAGCACTACAAGCAGTTAAAAGATACGACAACAACTTCTACGAATAAGCTACACAGACAGGCCTTTCATCACTTGATGAAAGGCCTATCTTGCTCCACCCTCTGCAACACCTCAAGTCCTAGCTTTACTTTACCCTTTTTCTGCAAAGATATTTAGCATATACTTATATTATTCTGTAAGCTTAGCACCTTATCCCCGACTTATCTTAGTAAGTAGGGCATAGCGACCTAACCTTATGAATTCAATTTATTTTGCTCAAAAAAGGAATCATCATGAAAAAACCAAATAAAACACCTTTAGTAATAGCCATCGGCAGTACCCTTGTTTCAGGTCTAGCATCAACTGCTGTACAGGCTAAAACCACCCTAACTATTGACGAAAATCCATTTTCGATAACTGAACTGTCGACAGGCTACATGCAAACAGCTGAAGCAGAAAGTGGCTCAGGAAAAATGAAAGGCGGCTCATGTGGCGAAGGAAAATGCGGCGGAGCAATGCAAAAAGGTTCTGAAGAAAAAACAGCTGAAGGTAAATGTGCAGGCAATAAGCCAATGCCAAAAGCAAAAAAACAGGATAAAAACAAAGAAGCCAAGTGCGGTGAAGGTAAATGCGGCACTTCAATGTCCATGTAAATCAGGCATATAGGAAGGGTGGGGCTCTTAGCGCATACAAACCTACAGCGCCCCTTTAAAAACAAAAACTTAAAACCTACCCTATAAATTAGAATGTAAAAAGCATTTCATGCTCATCACCTGCACAGAAAATTAGCATTAAGTACACTCTAAATTTATACCTTTTCAGCCTTGGTCTTATACCCCTAGAATTAACCAACTACAGCTCAGAACTTATCTTCCTACCAACGGTCTACCAAGAACCTTTGATAAAACGTGAGAAACATCATGAAATGGTTTTTAATCTCTTTACTGTTATTTTTAAGCGGGTGCTCCAGCCTACCCAAGACTATGCAAGGAAACAGCTACTCAAGCTTAAACTTAGCGGCAGTCAAAACAAATATAGCCCGTTATAAAAATTCTTCATTTCGTTGGGGCGGCACTATTATTAGCGTTATTAACGAGAAAGACTCAAGTCAGATTCAAATATTATTTCACCCCTTAAGTAGCTCTGGGCGACCCTTAACTGATAAAAAAACAGAAGGTAGATTTGCTATCACTAGCCCCCTATTTCTAGATCCAGCAATATATAAACAAGGAATGAGTATCACCGTCACAGGTGTGCTATCAGGGGAAGTCAAACAACAAATTGGTGAAAAAACCTTAACCATTCCTCTTTTAAGCATGGAAAACATCCATATATGGAAAAAGAGCCAACTTGAAAATGATAGGTTCTACCCCTACTCATACCCTATTTGTTACCCACCTTACTTTTATCACCGTTTTAATTCTTTCTATAATTATTACTAAAAAATCGCGCGCCTTAGGCAACTGGCAATAAATAACCCACCCAGATTGCGCAGATTTTTTGTTTCTGATCAAACTATCTCAAGAGGCGCGTAGCCAGCTACGGTCGCAACCAGCATCCTGCTTCGAGCGACACTTGCACATCCGTGTGCTTCGTAACGATTGAGATGGTTTGAGCAGGGATAAAAAAGCCAGTAAAGTGGGTGGGTTATTTGTTGCTGGTTGCCTTAGAATAATCCTATTATTTTGGGCGCAAGTTTTAAGCCTGCATTCTTACATAGCATTGCAGGCCAAAAAGTATTAGTTTTTAGCTCCCCGCCATACATGGATATAATAGTGCCGCATTAGGCAGGAGTTGATTGCGATCTTTTCCAAAGAGGGAGATCAAAAAGAATACTTTCACAAGTTCTAAAGTCAGTCCACCCCAACAATAAACCTCGGCTTTGCAAAGGATATGTGTCTTAGGAGTTTCCACGTTTAAAATCCAGTCTTATTTTCATGATATTGTCTTTTTTCTTACTCATAAACTCTCCTATAAAGTACAAGGGTAATAACTTTTTTATCTTTGCTTTTGGCTGATTTAGATA